>JAESST010000129.1 GCA_016763995.1 Flavobacteriales bacterium
AAGAAGCTTATAAATATCATTTAATTAAAATGTTCGCTTTAATTAATGAAGAGCAATCAGAAGCAGCTTCTTCCAAAGTATATGCTATTGAAGAAAGAATGGCAAAACATTCTATGACAAGAGTAGAAAGAAGAGATCCTGATAAATCGTATAACAAAAAATCCTATAATGATTTATTAAGAATGAGTCCTCAAATTGATTGGAAGATTTATTTCTCTATTATTAAATTAGAAAACGTAGATAACATTATCGTATCTCAACCAAAGTACCTTAAAGAAATCAATACTCTATTAAAACAAACTTCAATTGAAGATTTGAAATTATATTTAAAGTGGAAGCTTATAGATGCTTATGCCTCTGAGTTAAACAATGACTTCGTTGAAGCAAACTTCGATTTCTTCAGTAGAACCTTAAGCGGTACAGAAGAGATGAAACCAAGATGGGAAAGAGCTCTTAGAAAGGTAAATGCTAGTCTAGGCCAGTTGGTAGGAAAAGCTTTTGTTACAAGGCATTTTCCGGAAGATGCAAAAGAAGACGTTCACCAAATGGTAGAAAACCTCAGAACTGTATTTAAGGAAAGAGTAAGGAAATTAGAATGGATGAGCGAAGAAACGAAATTGAAAGCGCTAGAAAAGCTAGATGCATTCAACATGAAAATTGGTTATCCTGACACATGGATTAACTACTCAACTTTAGACATTTCAGATAATAACCAAGTATTAAATGTGATGAATTCTAGAAAATTCAATTTTAATCGGATGATTAACAAGTTAGGAAAACCTGTAGATAAAGACGAATGGTTCATGACTCCACAAACGGTAAATGCATATTATAGCTCTTCTCAAAACGAAATCGTATTTCCAGCAGGAATTCTTCAACCTCCCTTCTACTCCACAGATGCCGATGATGCACTAAATTATGGTGGAATCGGAGCAGTTATTGGTCACGAGTTTAGTCATGGCTTTGACGATCAAGGAAGTAAATATGATGCAAAAGGAAACTTAGCAGATTGGTGGACAACAGAAGATAGAGCAAGGTTTGACGCGAGAACAGATATTGTTGTGAAACAATTTGATGGCTTTTATCCATTAGAAGATTTACATGTAAATGGCAACTTAACGCTTGGAGAAAATATTGCTGATTTAGGCGGAGCTACGATGGCCTATTACGCGCTTGAAAAGAAAATTGAGAAAGAAGGAAAGCCAGAAGAAATTGACGGGTTTACTTACCAGCAACGTTTCTTCTTAGGCTGGGCACAAGTTTGGCACATGAACATGACAGAGAAGGAATTGAGAAGAAGAATTGCAACAGATTCGCACTCTCCAGGTCAATACAGAGTAAAAGGTCCTTTGGCAAATATGAGTGAATTTGCCGAAGCATTTGGATGTTCCAAACAAGACCCGATGGTGAATACAGACTCTGCCAAAGCAGTTATTTGGTAAAATGGCCGAAAAAAATGAACCTCGTGGATTTAGTAAAGCCAAAAAGAAAACGGAAGCTTTACTAGAGAACAAAGAGAAACTCAACAATTTACTTTTAGTTGCTAAGAAAAAATCAGGCGAAAAAAAGCAAAACATAAAAGCCGTCTGGATTGATTTCCAGACGCTTTTACGTTTAGTGAAAGCATGGCGAAAAAAGGAATACACCGATATTCCTTGGAAGACAATATTGTACGCAGCATCAGCAATATTTTACTTTGTTAGTCCTCTCGATCTTATTCCCGACTTTATTCCCTTCGGTGGTTTTCTAGATGATATTACAGTAATTACATTTGTTGTTAAATCTTTGAAAGAAGATCTTGAAAAGTTTAAGAACTTTGAAAACAAAGAAGTTGATGAAGCATAAACTCTGGCAAGCCATTCAATTTGGTAAGTATCTCCTAAGAAGTTTTCACTTACATGGAATCCATTCTCCATTTGTATATGAGCTAAACGAAACAATCTTTAAAGAGAAAGTAAAGTTTTATGCTTTTGAGGAAGTAGAATCTATTCGAGCAAAGCTTCTTTTAACTACAAAAAAATTAACTATTCATGACTTAGGTGCAGGCTCTCAGACCAATAATTCCAATAAAAGAGCCATTGGAGATATTGCAAAATCCGCCTTAAAATCTCCTAAAAAAGCACAAGTACTCTTCCGTTTAGCTTATCATTTTAAACCCACTAATATTTTAGAGTTAGGAACCTCTTTGGGCATATCAACCGCTTATTTAGCTAAAGCATGTCCAAAGGCTAACATCATTACAATAGAAGGGGCCCCAGAAGTAGCAAATGTTGCTGCTATTAATTTCGAGAAACTTAAATTGAATAACATTTCTCAAGTAGTAGGTAATTTCGATAGTATACTTGAATCCGAACTAAAACAATTAAAAAAAGTAGATTTTGTTTTTTTCGATGGCAACCATAAAAAGGCCCCTACTCTATCCTATTTCCATACTTGTTTAAAGTATGCAGAAAAAGACAGTATCTTCATTTTCGACGACATCTACTGGTCCAAAGAGATGACTGAAGCTTGGGAGGAAATTAAAAGCCACCCTGAGGTAAGCGTAACCATAGACTGCTTTGAAATGGGGCTTGTTTTTTTCAAAAAAGGTCAAGTAAAGGAACATTTTACCGTTTATCACTAAGCTAGAGATAGAAATCACGAAAAGTTTATTTTTGATTCATGCAACAAGAGGCAATCATAGATATTAAAAAATTAGTCCGAAATTTTAGACTTGGTTCTCAAACCATTAAAGTCTTAAAAGAAATTTCTTTTTCAATTCAAAAAAATGAATATGTTGCATTAATGGGCCCTTCAGGTTCTGGTAAATCCACCTTGATGAATTTACTAGGATGCTTAGATACCCCTACATCAGGAATTTACTCACTTAACAAGCAAGATGTGAGTCAACTTTCTGACGATGAACTAGCAGAAATCAGAAACAAAGAAATCGGCTTTGTTTTTCAAACATTCAACCTTCTACCCAGAGCAACTGCTCTAGATAACGTTGCTTTACCACTTATTTACGCAGGTCTACCAAAATCTGAAAGAGAGAAAAGAGCCCTAGAAGTTCTTGGACAAGTAGGACTTGGAGATCGAGTAAAACACAAGCCGAATGAACTCTCAGGTGGACAAAGACAAAGGGTAGCTATAGCAAGGGCTTTGGTTAATTCTCCATCTATTATTCTTGCCGATGAACCAACCGGTAATTTAGATTCTACAACATCTAATGAAATTATGGGATTATTTGATATCATTCATAAGGCTGGAAATACTATTATTTTGGTGACACATGAAGAAGATATCGCCAAACATGCCCATCGAATCATTAGATTAAAAGATGGAAACATAGAAAAAGACGAATTAAATACCTCTATCGCTACTTTTAACTAAATCCATTTCCTTTTCTTCTCTTAGTTTTATTCTAACATTTCATAAACTTTTAGCAGAGATATTAGATAAGCTATGTAACATTGTCATAATATTTATTGAGAACCTTATTAGCATGAAGATATATACAAAAAAAGGCGACAAAGGGACAACCTCACTTATTGGAGGTTCTAGAGTTCCTAAGCATCATTTAAGAATTGAATCATACGGAACTATAGATGAACTCAATTCTTATATTGGACTAATTAGGGATCATGAAATAGATAAAGAAGACATAGAGGTCTTACTTGAAATTCAAGATCGATTATTTACAATCGGTTCTCACTTGGCATCAGAACCTGGCAAAGGCAAAATGAAATTACCTGAGCTATTTGAAGAAGACATTAGCTTTCTTGAACAACAAATTGACAGAATGGATGAAGGCCTTGATGAGATGAGATCTTTTGTGTTACCCGGGGGGCATCCTGTTGTTTCTTATTCACACATTGCTCGATGTGTATGCAGAAGAGCAGAGAGAATTGCAGTGCATTTAGCAGAAAAAAGCACGGTAGATGAAAAAATATTAACATACTTAAATCGCCTTTCTGACTACTTATTCACATTATCACGAAAATTGACGAAAGATTTAAGTGCTAAAGAAATCGCTTGGACCCCGAAAAATAGATAACCATCTGATAAAAAGAAAAGTATCCTAAAAAAAAAGAAATTAAAAATTACTTGTAATTAAAAGCAAAAAAATTACTTTTGCGAAGAACCAAAACGAGAAGGGAAATGTACTGGACCTTAGAATTAGCTTCCTATTTAGAAGATGCACCTTGGCCTGCAACCAAAGATGAATTAATCGACTTTGCCATTAGAGCAGGTGCTCCTCTTGAAGTAGTAGAAAACTTACAAGAAATTGAAGATGAAATAGGCGATTCTTATGAGGCCATCGAAGATATTTGGCCAGACTATCCCACGAAAGAAGATTTCTTCTTTAATGAGGATGAGTATTAAATCCTAAACATTTAAAACACATAGGCTGTTTCGTATAATCGAAACAGCCTTTTTTGTTTGTATAAGACAAGATGTCCGAATCCTAAAAGAGGATTAATTTTTGACATAGTAGATCGACAAAAGAGAATAGAAAGGCACTTAAAATTCAGTAACTTTGTTTTCCTCTGAAAAAATAAAGCAACCGATTATTACTATGTTTGGCGCACTTACAAAATCATTTCAAAAAATATTAGGCAACAAAGCTGATAGAGACTTAAAAGAAGTTACTCCATTAGTCGAGAAAATCAAAGCTGTCTATCCTAGTATAACACCTCTCAGCAACGATGAATTAAGAGCTAAAACGACTGAGTTTAAAGCGAAAATTCAAGATTATATCTCATCCGAGTTAAAAAACGTTGAAGATTTAAAAACTCAAGCAGGAACGGAGAAAGACATTGATAAAAAAGAAGATCTATATGCTCAGGCAGATAAGATTGAAGAAGGTATCGGTGAAAAAATAGAAGAAGTTTTATTAGACATTTTACCCGAAGCATTTGCGGTAGTTAAAGAAACAGCAAAGAGATTCAGCGAAAATGAAACGATCGAGGTAAGTGCTTCACAAATGGATAGAGATCTAGCTGCGGAGCGAGATAGTATTGAAATTATTGGAGACAAGGCCCATTGGAGTAATTCATGGAATGCTGCAGGTGCCGAGGTTACTTGGAATATGGTACACTACGATGTGCAACTTATTGGAGGAATTACGCTCCACACAGGAAAAATCGCAGAAATGGCAACTGGGGAAGGAAAAACTTTGGTAGCAACCCTTCCTATGTATTTAAATGCATTAGCCGGTAGAGGCGTTCATTTGGTAACCGTAAACAACTATTTAGCGCAGAGGGATTCTGAATGGATGGGCCCTATATTCGAATTTCATGGTTTAACGGTAGATTGTATTGATAATCATCAACCAAACTCGCCTGAAAGAAGAGAAGCTTATCAAGCTGATATTACCCATGGCACCAACAATGAATTTGGTTTTGATTACTTGAGAGACAACATGTCTCGAACACCAGAAGAATTAGTTCAAAGAAAACATCATTATGCTATTATTGATGAAGTTGATTCTGTATTGATTGATGATGCAAGAACTCCATTGATCATTTCCGGACCAACCCCCAAAGGAGACATACATGAATTTGCTCAACTTAAACCAGTCATCGACAAATTGGTTTCTGCACAAAAAAAGCTAATCACTACTTTACTCGCAGATGCGAAGAAAAAATTAACAACACACTCTGAAGATTCTAAAGAACTAAAGAAACTTCAAGAAGAAGGTGGAATGGCCTTACTGAGAAGTTTTAGAGGTCTTCCAAGAAACAAAGCATTAATTAAGTTTTTAAGTGAAGGAGGGATTAAAACTCAACTTCAAAAAACTGAAAACTATTACATGCAGGATCAATCAAAGGAAATGCACCTCGTAGATGCTGAACTTTTCTTTGTGATTGACGAAAAAAACAATTCTATAGAATTAACTGAGAAAGGAATTGACCTCCTTTCCGGAACCGATGGAGAAAAGGATTTCTTTGTGCTTCCAGATTTAAGCACCATGCTTAGTGATGTTGAGAAATCAGGAAAAGACGAAGAAGAAATTATAGCTGAAAGAGATAGAATTATTCAAGATTATTCTATCAAAGCCGAACGAATTCATACCGTCAACCAGCTTCTAAAAGCCTACACTTTATTTGAAAAGGATACGGAATATGTTGTGATGGACAACAAGGTTAAAATTGTTGATGAGCAGACTGGACGTATAATGGAAGGAAGACGTTATTCAGACGGACTTCACCAAGCCATCGAATCGAAAGAAAATGTAAAAGTAGAGGCCGCAACACAAACGTATGCTACTGTTACTTTACAGAATTTCTTTAGAATGTACCACAAATTATCTGGTATGACTGGTACGGCAGAAACAGAAGCAGGAGAGTTATGGGACATTTACGAGTTAGATGTGGTTGTTATTCCAACCAACAGATCAATTGTAAGAGATGATAGAGAAGATTTAGTATTTAAAACCACCAGAGAAAAATACAATGCAGTAGGCGACGAGGTAGTTTCATTAGTAAAAGCAGGACGTCCTGTACTTGTTGGTACAACTTCTGTTGAGATTTCTGAACTTTTAAGCAGAATGCTTAAGATGAAGAACATCAAACACAATGTACTGAATGCAAAAATGCACCAGAGAGAATCTGAAATTGTTACCGAAGCGGGAAAATCAGGCGCGGTAACCATTGCCACCAATATGGCTGGTAGAGGAACCGACATTAAGCTTTCTAAAGAAGTAATAGAGGCAGGAGGATTAGCAATTATTGGCACAGAGCGACATGAGTCTAGAAGAGTTGATAGACAGCTAAGAGGTCGTGCAGGTAGGCAAGGAGACCCAGGTAGTTCTCAGTTCTACGTTTCGCTAGAAGACAACTTAATGCGTTTGTTTGGTTCAGATCGTATTGCTAAGCTAATGGACAGAATGGGGCTTGAAGAGGGAGAAGTAATTCAGCACTCTATGATCACCAAGTCTATTGAGCGAGCTCAAAAGAAAGTAGAAGAAAACAACTTTGGAATAAGAAAAAGATTGTTAGAGTATGATGACATCATGAACTCTCAACGTGAAGTTATTTATACTAAAAGAAGAAATGCTCTAA
>JAESST010000130.1 GCA_016763995.1 Flavobacteriales bacterium
ACCCTTAGAAAGTGTACAAGTATTGGTAGATGTGATGAAAGAATTAGAAAGAACGAAAGGATAATTTAAGTTAGAATTTCGATTCCTTCAATTACAAAATATAGAATAGACATGAAAGTATAGCAAACGATGGAATTGCCGCTGCAGGTAAGAAGGCATTAGAAAACGCTGGCTTCACAGTGGTAACTGAAACAGTAGAGCAAGCCGATTTAATTGATGTAATTAATCAAGAAGGCTACGAAGTAGTGTTGGTGCGTTCTGCAACAAAAATAAGAAAAGACATTATTGATGCTTGTCCTAATTTAAAAATGATTGGGCGTGGTGGTGTTGGAATGGACAACATTGATGTTGAATATGGAAGAAGCAAAGGAATCAATGTATTTAATACTCCTGCATCTTCTTCTCAATCCGTTGCAGAATTAGTAATGGCTCACCTATTTGGCGCTGTTCGATCTTTATATGATGCCAACAGAGAAATGCCTACCAATGGAGTTTCTAGCTTCAAAGTATTGAAGAAAAAATATGCAAAAGGAATTGAACTAAGAGGGAAAACACTTGGAATTCTTGGATTCGGTAGAATTGGACAATCTTTAGCTCAGTATGCTTTAGGTTGCGGAATAAATGTAATGGTTCATGACAGAAATGAAGGCCCTTTTCAAATTAACCTTAAAATCGCAGACCAATCGATCAATGTTTCTATAGAAAATAGCCCTAAAGAAGATTTATTGGCAAATGCAGATTTTTTAAGCCTGCATATTCCTAGTACTGACAGACCAGTAATTGGAACAGAAGAAATAAACGCCATGAAAGATGGAGCAGTTATCTTAAATGCTGCTCGTGGGGGGGCTGTAGATGAAGATGCTTTACTTGCTGCTTTAGATTCAGGAAAGATTGCTCATGCTGCTTTAGATGTATTTACCAACGAACCGACTCCAAGAGAAGATGTGTTGGTTCATCCTAAAATTTCATTGAGCCCACATGTTGGAGCTGCAACCCTAGAGGCACAAGATAGAATTGGAACTGAATTAGCTGAAAACATCATCAACTTTTACAAGCAAGTTGAGGCTTAGTTGACTTCGAGTACCTTCAGGCCATACAAACCTGTTCTACCTTACAAAACAGTTTAAAAAAAATAACGACAAAAGATGGTTTAATTCTAGGCCATCTTTTGTCGTTATTCACAAGACATAACACTATTCTGGCAAGAGCTAGAGAACAGTATTGCTTTTCTTGTTATTTTCGTAAAAATTCAATTCTTTTGGCAAACATAAAACCTTTTAAAGCATACAGACCTACTAGAGACAAAGTTCACTTAGTAGCTTCACGTTCTTATATCTCCTACAATAAGAAAGACCTCATCACCAAGCTAGATGAGAACCCTTTTACTTTTCTACACATCTTAAACCCCGATTACAAAACGGGAAAACAATCATTTTCTAATTCGACTAAAAAATTTGAAAAGATAAAAGCTAAGTTCAACGATTTTGTGACAGAACAAATCTTGATGCAGGATGAGAAAGAGAGCTTCTACATTTATCGTCAAATTAAAGATGGGCACCCTTATTTAGGAATCATTGCTTGTGCATCGGTAGATGATTATTACGACAATGTTATTAAGAAACACGAAGCGACCATTACTGCCCGTGAAGAGATTTTTAAGACCTACTTAGAAACTGTTCAAATTAACGCAGAACCGGTTTGTTTTACCTATCCAAATCACGCTAAAATTGATCAGTTAACACAAGAAAAAATTTTAGAGCGACCTGAATACGATTTTACAACTACCAATCGAGTAAGACATACTTTTTGGAAAATAGATGAGGCAACAACGATTGAAAAAATAGTTCGCTATTTTGCAGAAGTACCCTCTATCTATATTGCAGACGGCCACCATCGTTCAGCTTCCTCTGCCCTGCTGGGAAAGAGCTTAAGAAAAAAAGATTCTACTTCTTCTTCAGAAAAGGCATATAATTTCTTTATGGGATATTTCATTCCTGAAAATGACCTCCAAATTTTTGAATTCAATCGACTAGTTACGACTATTGGTGATTTGAGTTTAGCAAGCTTTTTAGAAGCTATAAAAAAAGATTTTGAAGTAGTCTTTGTAGAAGGGGCTTATTTTCGACCACAGAAAAATCATGAAATTGGGATGTACATAGAAGGTAAATGGTTTTGCTTGATCCCAATGGAAGGTAGATTCTTAGAAAACGACCCGGTGAATAGCCTAGATGTTTCTATTCTGACAAATCATATATTGAGTCCTATTCTTGGTATTTCCGACCTAAAAACAGATGAACGGGTTTATTTCAAGGGTGGCTTAGAAGGCGTTGAAGCATTAAAGAAAGATGTAGACAGCGGAAAAGCGAAAGTAGCTTTTGCTCATTTCCCGGTGAGCATGCAACAATTAAAAACTATTTCTGATGCCAATCAAATTATGCCGCCTAAAAGCACTTGGATAGAACCAAAACTAAGAAGTGGATTAACGGTTTATTCTACCAAATAGAATTTCAAGTAATTTCGGATGAACTTGACGTATAACTGCAAAAACAATAGGCCAGAAAACTTAAAAGAGGATAAAATGAGCATTGCCGATAACTTAATTCAAATTCAATCACAATTAAAGGAAGAGGTTGAATTAGTTGCTGTTTCTAAAACCAAACCCTCTGCAGCTATACAAGAGGCTTATGATGCTGGGCAACGTATTTTTGGTGAGAACAGACCTCAAGAAATGCAAGCAAAAGCGGCTGAGCTACCTAAAGATATTCAATGGCATATGATAGGCCATTTGCAAAGCAACAAGGTTAAATACATTGCTGCTTTTGTTTCATTGATTCACTCAGTAGACAAACTAAGCTTGTTACACGAAATTAATAAACGTGCGACTCAACACAATAGAGTGATTCCAGTTTTACTCCAAGTTTACATTGCGCAAGAGGAAAGTAAATTCGGAATGGATGAGGCTGAAATCAATGAAATGTTAACCTCAGAGGAATTCAGAGCCTTACAAAACGTACAAGTTGTTGGATTGATGGGAATGGCCACCAATACAGACAATAAGTCTACCGTTCAAAAAGAGTTTGCCAGTTTAAAGCAACTTTTTAATGTATTAAAAACGACACATTTTAAGAATCATAGCTCTTTCAAAGAAATTAGCATGGGCATGAGTGGAGATTTCTTAATCGCTATAAAGGAAGGTTCAACTTTGGTTCGTGTGGGAAGCGCTATTTTTGGAGGAAGGAATTAGGGTATTATTGAACTTTCAACCTGATATCTTTTTAACTTGCACTAAATAGTTTTTATAGCATGCCCTATCCTTATGCAAAGAAAACGCCTTAAATGTAAGCACACATTGTTTGTTCTTACAAAATAGGAGCTTTAGAGCTTAAACTTTAGAAATTGTTCCTGAATCTATCGAAATCATAAAAACCCAAAGTGTCCAACAAAGTGTTTGCAATGACTTTCTCACATATCCTCCCAATCAAAAATTTGACACCTTACTTTTTTTAATCAATGAAATTGGTGTCGCTGGCAATATTAAAGACTTAGTTCATTATCTCCAACATGCTTACCATTCTACACACTCAAACGGTATAAACTTCTGAATTCCGAGAATTTCAACTCTTTAAAAAACATTCGATTTATCAGATTCATAGGTATGATCACCAATACTTCTAACAAAAATGTCATTCGCAATGAGCTCTACTTTTAAAATCAAGCGTTTTACATCTTAAGATCAGCACATTACTCAAACGACTTTGAGTTTAAAAAAATCAACATGAGAATGAACGGAGATTTCCCATTCCCATTACAAAAATTCGACTATAGCAAGAGTTGAGAGTCCAATTTTTAGAGCAATAAATTTATCCAAAACCTTATAAAAACGCTCATAAAAAACACGCAAATAGCTGGTTTTAAATTTATTGCCTACCTTTAACTTAATTAAAGTATTTATTTTTAGCTAAAGTTGCTGTTAAAATTTTATATAAGATTTTATTCAAAAAGCAAGCTTAATAGACATAAAATATAGGAAAAACCACTCTGGAACCTAGCTCTAATAGAGCATTGCCATTTATTTACCTTTCTCACAGATTATCAACACAATAAAGAATTAAACTCAGAAACAGAAAATACTACATACCAAATTATGCTAATTCTAGCATATACTTATTCATTCAAAAATCAAATTATGAAACATCAACTATTAGGAAGTTCATTTAAAAATGATAGTCAATACCCTTTATTTCAAGGGTGTAATATCGTCAATGAAGAAGACATTAATAATAAAGCTGTCAAAGGCTCTGTATCTCCATTACATGACGGTAAAAACAAGCATTACATAAGTTACATTGAAAGTACGCTCAATTTTGTGAATGATAATCGTCTAAATATGTCAGCAGACATAAGTTTAGGTGGGTTATTTGGCGCTAATGGGAAAGTAGAGTTTGCAAAAAATACTGAGATAAATTCATTCACATCATCAATTTTAATTTATTCAAAACAGGTAGAGGGTGTGATAAGCATTACTGAAAAAAGTTTTATTGACAAAAGGTCTCCCGACAATGCAGAGTCTATGAAATCTTATGTGAGAAAGTATGGAGATTCATTTATCTCATCAGCCTCAAAAGCAGGCGTCTATTGGATGATGATTACATTCAAGTCAGAAAGCATGCAAGAAAAGGAAAAAGTAGATACAGTTATGAAGGCAAATGGCATTATTAAGCCGTTGACTATTGAAGGAGCTCTGGAATCAGGATTTGCTCAAAAAATTGAAAACACAGGAGTAAGCTTTGAGCGAGTAGTTGAAATACTTGGAGTTAACAAACCTAAACCACAAAGTATAAAAGATGGACTAGAATATGCCATAAAATTTCTAAGTGAAGATCTTACAAGCCCTATTATAGCAGATATTAAAACTCAAGGATACGAGAGCTTACTAGAATCAGAACGATTTTCAAAAGTAGCCTCAAATCGTGATTTTTTAACTTATTCTAAAGGCGTACCCAATGACAGAGTTTTGCTGGTAAAATTGATTAAGGGAATTCAGGCCGTAAAAAAAGCCTATTCAAGATATGATATACCTTTGGAAGAGATAAATGAACTAGAAA
>JAESST010000131.1 GCA_016763995.1 Flavobacteriales bacterium
ATAACTTGGAAACTAATGTTGGCTTTTCTCCTGCTAAAAACCATTCTATCAACGTTTCAATGGGTAGGAATTACTTTGACGGTTGGAACGCTGCAGATGATTTTCTTCCCACTTTTGAAGCTCAACGAGCAGATAGTGGGCGAGCGAAACAATGGAACCCTAAGGAGCAATATTTTGGAAGATTACAGTATAACTATAAGTACAAAGAGATGTTAATGAGTTATAAGGGGGAGCTTTTTGATGAAACCATTAGCAATTTTGGTTTACCACGAAGATCGACGACATCTTATGTTGCCTTTGACGATTATTACCACACTCAACGAATTGATAATGCTCTTTTTTTACAAGGAAAGTTCACTAAGAATTGGAGTGTTAATTGGACGACAGCTTACAATGATTTCGAGAGAATAAAGGAAGCTAGACGCAAAGATTTAGTGAGCTTAAGAAGTACCCGTATTCCTGAAGAACCCGGAAATGATCAACAAGACACAAGTACTTTCAATTTATTCATGTCGAGAGGAAGCATTGCTAATACCAAAGATTCTTTATGGTTTAATTATGAGTTAGGTTACGACATTAACATTGAAAATGCAGCGGGAAAACGAATTGATGGAGGAAAGCAAGAATTAGGTGATTATGCTGCCTTCTTTTCGGCTGAAGTACGTCCGTACAAAAATATTGTACTAAAACCTGGAATTCGTTACAGCTACAACACGCAATATGAAACACCAATAACACCTTCCATTAACCTAAAGTATGCAAAGAAAAATAGCATTTTTCGCTTTTCTTACGCCAAAGGCTTTCGAGCACCTTCTCTAAAAGAACTGTATTTCAATTTCGATGACATTAACCATAGTTTGTTCGGAAACGCTGATCTTAAGGCAGAACGATCGGACAATTATTCAGGAAGTGTACGCCAAAAATTTTTGCTAAAGGGAGTATTGTTGAAAGCAGAGGTTTCTGCCTTCTATAATGAGATTTACAATCAAATTAGCTTTGCTCAATCAAGCATAGGTGGTGGAGATACTTTGGTGTATTTCAATATTGGCGAGACTCAGACAAAAGGATTAAATATCAATTTTTCAGTAATCTATGAGAACTTACAATTGAATTTAGGGAGCTCTTATATTGGGAGATATAATCGCTTAGCAGATGAAAACCCAATTGATGAATTCAGTTATTCTATGGAATGGATTGGAAATATCACTTATGAATTTAAAAAACCACAATTGACTCTTGCGGCTTTTGCTAAACATCAAGGAGAGCTTCCACGTTTTGGCTACAATAGAGATGGTGAAGTAGAGAAACAAACCATAGAAAGTTATCAAATATTTGATGCTACTGTCTCCAGACATTTTTGGAAAAAGAAGCTGAATATGGCTTTGGGTTGCAAAAATATATTAGATGTTCAAAATGTTCAAGCCAATCTTTCAGGCGGAACACATGAGGACGGTAGTTCAATATCTGTAGGAACAGGTAGAACAGTATTTATACGATTAGGAATAAAGTTGAATAAGAAATAATTAATCACAAAAACTAAAAAAATGAAATACACATTATTAATTGTTTTTATCACTTTTCTCTTCACAGCCTGTGAAAAAGAGGAGCTCCCTCTACCAGCACCTATTGCGAATCAAGGAGGAACACCAATTGATACAACAGGAGGAGAGAATTTAATCGTTAAAGGTGCATTGGTTACGAATGGTGTGACGATGGAATCTGACTATCGAAACCAAATTTGGTTTGATTTAGGTACCAATTCTATTGTTAAAACAAATCTTCGTACGGATTGGGATCTGGCATTTGATTGCAATTTAAATGATAATATTCTATACTTGAATGCAGCATTAAACGCTTCTGTTGCTTTTACCAATGAGATCGATTTTATGCTAGTAAATTCTGATGCAGGCTTAACTTACGTTTATGAGCATCAGAGTGGGAGAAGCGGAAAGCTAGCTATTGGGGATGTAAGTAATCAACGTAACGTATTTATTATCGACAGAGGATTTAATCCTAAGGGGAAGGCACTAGGAAAGTGGAAAGCTCAAATTACTTTGGTTCAAGATGGAGATTATTATTTGACTTGCTCTAAGTTAAATGGTGATGATTTAACAACTTCGATTCTTTCTAAAAAGCCGCAATACAACAAAATTGCTTACTCATTTAATACGTTAACTGAATTGCAAATTGAGCCAGCTAAAACCGATTATGACATTTGTTTTACTCAATATACGCACGTGTTTGAAAACCCACCAATTCCTTATTCGGTGAATGGTGCTATCATCAATTCTTACAACACAGAAGTGGCAGAAGAATTTAACTTAGATTTTAATGCCATTACAAGAAGTCATGCTGAAGGTTTGTTTTATTCATATGACTTAGATATTATCGGATACGATTGGAAAAATTTCAGTTTACAGGACAATATTTTTACCGTTTATTCCAACAAAAATTATTTGATTAAAGACGCTTCAGGTAATTTGTTCAAATTACATTTTTTGGATTTCTATGATGAAAATGGAGTAAAAGGAACACCAAGTTTTGAATTTTTAAGATTATAAATTATGTGCGGAAAAGCCTATAACACAGAGCTAGCAAAAAATGAAATGGGTTGTATTATCCTTTGTAAAGCTTGCATGCGATACTCAGTAACTTATACCAATACTTCTTTCTGTTTCACAAAAGAGGAATTAGTTAAATTTAAAACTGCTTTGTTTAATTTTCAAGAGAGGGATTTCTGTTACAACATTATGGGACAAAGCAGAGCTATTTTACAATCTCAATACACCAATATGGGCTTTTCTGTGAGCCGTTATGATATTAAAGTATTGAATAGCTTGTTGGAAGAGGCTTTAGTATTAAGCGAAGTATATGAGGTATTGGGATAAAATCAATAAGCTGGGTTCGATTATTATTATGAAATTCAGACTTTCAGAAGCGACAATATACAAGGTTGATTTTTATAGAGATAGCAGGATATGTTCTAAATATTCACGCAGTAGATTGTTATTTCTGTGAATATTTTCATAGTTCCGTAGCTAAACAGCAATCTTTTTCTTAAAATTTGGAATAGCTCCTGTCTGCCAAGGCTCGCCAGGCAAGGCGCTATAGATTCTTTAATTTTAATCAAATCTCTCTATTTATCTACGTTCTGAATTCTTAAGAAGAACCGAGCTCAGGTTACTTTATTTTTTCACTATCCCTTATTTGCTCAACCTCTTCCTTGTCTCAAGTTTGAACAAAATTTAAGCTTTTGCAAGAGTCTAAAACGTATCTCATTTTTTAACATAACACTCTAGCTGATTAAAAAGTCAATGCGCTTAGCATAACGTGAGTTCGAGCTAAGCAATTTTCAAATTCGGTAAAAATCGTTGAATTTTAATTGATGGTTTAGAGTCTAAAAAGGAGTATGCTGTTAATCCTGCAACTAGATTTGCGATAAAATTATGGAATGATCTATGCCTAGAGTGTTCAATGTAACAGATATTTTTCAGGACATCGTTTATCGATTCAATAACAGCTCTTTTTCTTAGAATGACCCTATCCATGAATTCCATGGTCTTACGTTTCATGTTCTTTCGTACTTTGGTTACTAGATGAATTCCATCAACTAAAAGTTTGTCAAATAAATCTTTTCCCAAGTAACCTTTATCTCCA
>JAESST010000132.1 GCA_016763995.1 Flavobacteriales bacterium
AATGACAGATGCACAAAGCAAGATAGAGTTGTTGCAAAAACAGTTATCTAGTCTTTAGGCTTGAGCTCGATTATTATTTAGAAATTCAGATTTTCAGAAGTGGAAATATACAAGGCGGATTTTTAGAGATATAGCAGGCTATATTCTAAAGATTCAACGCAGTAGATTTTTATTTCTGGGAAATATTTTGATGATTCCACCTATAAAAAGCAATCTTATTCTTAAAATTTACTATTTATAGGCTTCTGAATCCTTAAGAACAACCGAGCTCAGGTTTTGGCTAAAATCTTAACACTTTTTTAATGCTTTCATTGCTGCCGATGAGGTATCTTTGAGAAATGAGCAAACCTGAATTTCCAATTCATAACCGTGAAATAAGTTGGCTCTCTTTTAATGAGAGAGTATTACAAGAGGCACAAGACAAAACAGTGCCTCTAATTGAGCGTGTTCGATTTTTGGGAATTTTTTCCAGTAATTTGGACGAATTCTTTAGAGTTAGAGTGCCGACAGTTCAAAGATTAAAAGATTATGGGCAGAAAGCTTTATCTCAGCTAGATTACGATCCTTCTGTTATCTTAAAAGAAATTTACAAGAAAAACGAAAGGCTCAGAACGGAGTTTGAAGAAACCTATCAGGAAATCAAAGAAGAACCGGAAAAGGAGAACATCTTCTTTTTAAATGAGCAGGAATTAAGTGTTGAGCAGAAAAAAATGGTGAACCATTTTTTACAAAAAAAGTTCAGTCGGCTTTAGTACCATTGATGTTGTCTGCCGATAGAGATTTTCCAAAATTAAATGGGAATGCAAGCTATTTGGCTATTAAACTATATAATAAAGAAAAAGGAATAGAGCTTGATCATCAGTATGCCCTAATTGAAATTCCCACTGCAGTAATCTCGAGGTTTTTTGTCTTACCTGAAAAAGGGGAGCGTAAAAACATCGTGTTGTTAGATGATGTTATTCGAAATTGTTTGAAACATGTTTTTGCCATTTTTAAATATGATTTTGTCGAAGCATATACCATAAAGCTTACCCTTGATGCAGAGCTTGATATCGAAGATGATGTGACTTCAAGCTTAATGGAAAATATTTCTCAAAGTGTAAAAAATAGAAGAAAGGGCGATCCCGTTCGTTTTGTTCACGATGAAGAAATGCCAAAAGATTTGTTGGATTTTTTAATCGCTAAAGTGGGGATGGATAACGACGATGTGGTCGTTGCCGGAGGGAGATACCATAACTTTAAAGATTACATCGCCTTTCCAAAAGTCGGAGGGGCACATTTAAGATATCGAGCGATGCCTCCCTTAGATCATCCTAAATTAAAGGGGAAGGTTGGAATATTTGACGTTATCAAGAAACAAGATGTTCTAATAAGCTATCCTTATCAATCGTACGACTATGTGATTCACTTGATGAGAGAAGCTGCAATTGATCCTGCTGTTAGTTCAATTAAGATCACAATATACAGGGTAGTGGATAAGAATTCTAAAATCATGCATTCTCTGATTAACGCGGCTCGAAATGGAAAGTCAGTTACAGTAGTTGTGGAATTGAAGGCACGATTTGATGAAGAAACCAATATGATGTATGCTCACAAATTGCAAGATGAAGGCATTAAAGTGATTTTTGGCGCCCCCGGATTAAAGGTGCATGCGAAGGTGTTGGTTATTAAAAGAAAGGAGGATGGAAAGTCTGTTCGATATGTGCACATAGGAACAGGTAACTACCACGAATCAAATGCGAAGTTGTACAGTGATCATTCCTTGTTAACATGTAGAGAAGAAATTGCTGATGAAGCAAATAAAGTGTTTAAATTTTTTAAAGACAACTATAAAAGGTATCAATTTAGGCATTTAATTGTTGCACCTTTTAATGCGCGGCAACAATATTATAAGCTCATTAATAAAGAAATTAAAAATGCTCAAGCTGGGAAAGAAGCCTATATTATTATTAAGGTAAATAGCTTGCATGACAAAGAAATGACGACTCGACTTTACAAAGCAAGCATGGCAGGAGTAAAGATTAAGATTATTGCAAGAAGTATCAATAGCGTTATTAGTGGAGAGAAAGGATACAGTGAGAACATAGAAGCAGTTTCTGTTGTAGATCGATTATTAGAACATGCTAGAATATTGGTTTTTGCGAATGGTGGAGACGAAAAAGTTTATATGGGATCTTCAGATTGGATGGGTAGAAATTTAGATGGGAGGATAGAAATTATGACTCCTATTTTTGATCCTGAAATTAAAGCAACTTTACTAAAAGTATTGAACTTTCAATTGACAGATAATACAAAAGCTCGTTTTTGGAATAAGAAATTGTCAAACCCTTATCAAAAAACGAAAGGAGGGGATGTTCGAGCTCAGTATGATATTTATAATTATTTCAAGGATCAATTAAAAGATAATGAGCAGCTTGAATCCTAGTTGTGCTTTTTTGGAATTGTTTAATTTAGCTTAGCAATGATGGAAAGTAGTTTGAAATTTGCAGCAGTTGATATTGGATCAAATGCGGTTAGATTATTTTTTGGCTATGTATTTGAAACGGAGTTTGGGCCGGTATTTAAAAAAGCGTCATTGGTTCGCTTACCTATTCGTTTGGGTGAAGATTCCTTTCATCATCGAAAAATTCAGCAATCTAAAATTGATGAGTTAATCGAAGCCATGAAGGCCTTTGATCATTTAAAAAAAGCGTTCCACGTAACTTCCTATAAAGTTTGTGCTACTTCTGCGATGCGAGATGCCATTAATGGGAAGCAAATTGTTGCTGAAGTACTGGAAGAGACGGGAATTGAAATTGAACTGATTTCTGGTGATGAAGAGGCCTCTTTGATTTTTGAGAATCATATTGAAGAAAATCTAGATTCAGAACAAGCTTACTTATACATGGATGTTGGTGGCGGAAGTACAGAGTTAACCTTGTTTAGAGAAGGAAAGAAAGTAAAGGCGAAATCGTTTAACATTGGAACCATTCGTTTAAAAGAAGATTTAGTACCGGAAGATACTTGGCAAGAACTGAAACTATGGCTCAATGAAATCAAATTAGAATACGCCCCAAAGAACATTATTGGTTCTGGTGGAAACATCAATACGCTTTTTAAGTTAACACAACGTCAAGAAATGGAAGTGTTTCCTCAAGATGAGGTAAAGGCATGGCATCGACGCTTGAAAGTGCTTTCTTTTGATGAGAAGATCTCAAAACTTGGCTTAAGAGCAGATCGGGCAGATGTTATTGTTTCTGCTACAGAATTATTTTTGTTCGCATTAAGCAAAAGTGGCTGTGAAGGAATTATTGTTCCGAAAGTTGGCTTGGTTGATGGAATTATTCAGCACTTATATAAGGAGTATAAGAATGCTAAAAAGTAAGTTTCTGACAGTTAGGAGTATAAATGAGTGCTTCTTCTGAATTATTATAACTATGAATTGATATCGTCAATTGATAAAGGACTAATGCACTCTCCGTGAAATAGGTCATTGTTTGTTGAATCTTGAGCGAGCTAGTTGCTTAAAGTAGGTGTGTTATAACGAGTGGGTCGCCGTATTTGTTGTCGATTTCTTCCTTGAAACAAGCTCTCTCGTATTCGCTCAAAAGAGTCCTCGCTCTATTTGGTAACGTGGTTATTTTTCCAAACGAAACTCTCCATCAATTTCCATATTTGGTTTCATTTTGCCTGTTTCTAGAAGATATCTTTTACGACTTGTATTGTGATGGTATGCCTCAAACATTTTATGTTCAACGTCCATGGGATACCCAAGCAATAAATTTTTATCAGCAAATATTCGATAAGTTATCTGCTCATTAGATGCAGGAGGATTTTCAAGAATTAACTTTTGAACTTCGTTCGTAATGTCTTTAAATTCAACTACATCACCTTCTATTCTTATGTCTTTGTTTTTATAAATGAATACATCCACATATACAGGAGATTCCTTTTGTGCTACTTTTTGAGCTGAAAAAGTAATGCTTGCTAATGCAAAAAATACGAAGACAATAATCTTTTTTGGAATCATGAATTTAGTTTATTCTAACTATTAAGCAATGATTTATGCTGCTTCAAGAGCTTTCAATTCTTCAGCTATTCTTTCGCGATCTTTTTTCCAAATACCGTCTAAAGAAATTTCATAAATGCTTTCTCCATCTCGGAAGAATAAACCTTTCCAGTTCGATTCAACTTTAAGCTCTTCAGGGTTAAAGTCAAAGCTCTTTAAGCCATTGCTTGTTAAAAGGTTCCATTCAATTTTATTGCTTGAGAAACTTATGTGTTTTTTCTTAAGCTGAAAATACTGATACAGATAGATTGTAAAAAAAGGATAGGTACTTAAGCCAATGATCTCCATTTCTAAGTTGAAAATAAATTTTGAAAGAATAACTAATATTCCGACTATTCCTATGATACCCAAGACCAGATTAATGATGATTTGAGTGGAGTAAGGATTTAGTCTTTTCATAATTTCGAATTTGATCTGTAACGAAGATTAAATTTAAGGAATTACAAAGTATTCTGGAATATCTTTTAACCAGTATTATGCATTAGAACTTTGTGATGAGGCTTCAAAATTAAAAAAGTATGAATCCTTATATTTTGCAGTAGTTTCAAGTCGGAATAGATTTTCTAATGCATAATTCGGGTTC
>JAESST010000133.1 GCA_016763995.1 Flavobacteriales bacterium
ACATCCCAGTAATATAAGCCGGGACATCAATTCAGATACTTCAGTAAGATTTTTAATCGCGGCAGTTTCAGTGATTTCAAAATTTAATGTGCCCACTGGAATATCTGCATTGCGCACTGCATTTTCGAGAAAATCGTGAAACCGATCATCACCCAGACTAATACCAGACAGGTTGATCCAGTAATGACAATCTCTGCCCGCCAAACCGGAATTGTTCTGTAGCTTTTCAATCAGATAGTTGACAGCCCACTGATCAATTTTCGAGCTTAGACCGTAGCGTTCCGCAACATGAAGAAAGTTATTAGGAGGTATCAGTGTCCCATCTTCTGAATTTTTTAGTCGAATCAGAATCTCCAGGTGCTGTGTTTTAGAAGGCTTTTGCAGGGGAGTGATAGGTTGTTCAAATAATACGAATTCATCATTGGAAATCGCGTGGTTTATTCTTTGAATCCACTGCATATCTCTTTGTTGTTCATCTAGTCGGGAATTATCATCATCGACTATAAAGACGCGGTTCCGCCCCATATCTTTTGCCTCAAAGCAGGCGGAATCCGCCTGCTTAAGCCAATCGGATATATCTAGCTTACTTGATTTTGATACTGAGACTCCGATGCTAACCCCTAAACGATAGGTTGTCCCATCCCAGTGGAATTCAATTTTTTCGATCTCCGCCCTAATATTTTCTGTCTGTTCCCTGGCTTTTATGGAATCGCAGTCATAGAGAATAAGCGCAAATTCATCGCCTCCCAATCTGGCGGCTAGATTCTTTCCTCGTACAGTATCACGTAGTAAGTCAGCAATTTGTTGCAGCAATTTATCACCAGCAGCATGGCCACAGGAATCGTTGATGAGCTTAAATCGATCTAGATCAAGCACGCATAAGGCATGTGAAGTTTTGCTGTGATTCTGTGAAAGTTGCAGTTCAGTCAAAGCGGTCTTCAATGCGCGTCGATTCGGCAAATCCGTCAGTGCATCGTGATTGGCCAGATGTTCTAATTTGTGCTCGAGGTTTTTTGAGGCGGTGATATCCTGTATTTGCAAAACCGTATAAATGAATTCACCTGCTTCACTATATACAGCAGACATGCTGAATATGGTTTGAATTATGTCCAGGTTAGAACGTTGGCAACAGATTTCTCGCTCAAACTTTGTTTTGTTATCCTTGTTAGAAAGCGCTGATAATTCTGCCATCACTTCGTTTCTGTTTGACTCAGAAATTAAAAGCGCTAATTCAACACTGGAGTGATCTTTGTATCCCAGTAGTTTGTCAAAGCTCAGATTTCGATTAAATACATGACCACTCGAGTCGACGAGAGCCATGCCTATAGGTGCGTTAAAAAAGGCTTGCTGGAAACGGGCGTCAGTCTCTTTTTTGGCTCTTTCTGCTTTTTCCCTTTGTGCTATTTGTTCTATTAGTTCTTTATTATTGAGCTCTAAGGCCTGGGTTCTGTCTTTAACTAATTGTTCCAGGTTTTCATTACTCTGTTCAACAAGATCTAGCATAATATTAAAATCTTGCGTTAATGCCCCCATTTCATCGGGATATATGCTTTCTCCACGCAGAGAATAATTTTTTGAACGTGTTACCTTCCTGGCGAGTTCCGATAGTCTTTTTATAGGGACGGTAACAATCTGTTGCATATAATTGATATATACAACGGATATAAAAATTGCCAGTGCGATGACAGCGAGGATAGTAATGAAAGACGTCCATATTGCCTCTTGTATTTCCATGCTGTGGTAGTAGATGACGAGCTGACCTATCACAATCTGATCATCCATCACAGGTGTTTTCGATATTCGGATATCGTGTATGTCGCTATAATTAATCAATTTTTGCCAGAACCACTGTGGAGAATTAGCTCTGTTAAAGTCGAGTTTAGCTAATACTTGTTGTTCTGCATTGATGAGTTCTGCGCGTAAGATTGCCTTTTCAGCGTTTAGCGCCCCCAATATTTCAAGACTTGCTTCGGCATCGTCGAATAGTAATGCTGCCTCAATGTTCGAAGAGACGAGCATTGCTTCACCGGTTATCCGGCTATTTAGGTAATTGTTATGTTCAACATAGTTACTGTAACCCCAGAAAACTCCTGAGATAGTTAACACGATTAATGTGCATATAATATTTATGGCTAATAGTTTGTGTTTTATCTTTAGATTGCTAATCATCAGGAACTAATTCAATTTCCTGGCTATACGGAGAAGTTTAGAACTAATCGAGAAACTAGAGTGACTTATAGTTGATTCGTTAATAGCTATGCGCAATTTAAGGTCACGTACAAACATTTGCACGTCATCGCCCTTATCTAATGCCCCTTTAATATCGCTAATAATTAATAAGGATTCGCTTTGGTGACTGCGAATTTGCATAAGACGCTGATTATCAAAACCAGTGTCAACGAAAATCATATGGCAGCTGTCTAAATCAGGTGGATTGGTTTGTATGTATAACATCCTTTCTGAACCTAATAGATAGCCATCCAAATCGCTAACAAATTCGTGTAGCGAGGAGTTGTCGCTTAGACAGAGAGTAATTTTGGAATTGTTTTCTGGCCAGGTAACAAATTTGGCTATATTAACCAGATAGGCTGTTTTTAGCTTTAACTCTTGATCGTCTGCATAAGCGCTTGATGGAAAATACAATGTAAAAAAGATGATAAATACTACAGAAAGTAGTCTTAGGCAGTGGGGCCGTCCATGCCTGAAGGGGTGTGTGAGGTGGTAAATATGTGGTGCTAGATGTTCCATCAAATACTAAATAACCAGCAGATTAAGAGATTGATTGCGAATAAAACCGGACGTCAATAGTTGGACAAAAAGCACTTTTCAAAGGTGTGGCATGGATTACTGGGTCCAGTCGTATTTCATGCCAATAAAGAATTCACGTCCTACCACCTGTCCTCCAAAACCTGTCAGGGTTTCAAAGGGAGTTTCGTTACCGAGGTTTCTCGCATCTAAAAATACTGTGAGCGGCCTTTCACCGGAGACCGTATAAGGTAACCTATAGCGCAAAGAGAGATTGATGTACGTGTAGTCGTCTAGAGGGCGGATAGCTTCCTCGCGGATTTGATACCAGTAACTTGGAGCTTTGTATTTGTCATGCCATGAGACATCAAGCATCGCTGAAAATAAAGCGGTTGGCCGATACGACAGCCCCGCATTAATTTTATGCCTGGGGGCATAGGTAAATTCAAGCGGCAGGTTTGTACTATCAAAACCCTTATGTTGCTCTTTGTTATCTTGATAGGACCAGTTTATAAATACTTCCAGGGTGTGGTTTGGATTAGACTTTAATTCTACCTCAAAACCTCTTATTAG
>JAESST010000134.1 GCA_016763995.1 Flavobacteriales bacterium
ATGTTGTTTATCATTCTCATATTTTTGAGCTCATTCCAAAACAACATACTGTAAAATTTCAGAAAGAAGTAATAAGAGTTTTGAAGCCTGGAGGAATTCAACGTATTGTCATTCCAGATATGGAAATTTTATGTTCCGAATTAATTAATCATTTAGCAATATGTGATGAAAATGAAGAGGAATGTAAAAAACATGAAAATTACATTGATAACATCATTGGTCAGTGTGTTCAAGAACATTCAATTGGGACAAAAAGGCAAATCAAATTACAAAGTGCTTTGGAAACACTATTATTAGGGAGTGCAAAAAAAAGAGGGCAAACTCATCAATGGATGTATGACAGGGTAAATTTAAAACAACTTCTAAAAAAATGTGGCTTTGAAAATATCCGCACTGTAGGTTATAATGTAAGTCACATAAAAAATTGGAATGACTATGCCCTTGATTTGAACAATGATAAAACGGCTTACAAAAAAAGATCTCTTTACATGGAATGTACAAAAGTGTGAACATGGATTAAGGTTAACTTTATCAAAACACACTACAGCTAAAGCTAAAAATCACAAGTCACGACTTAATAGACACCTTGTATATCAACTCTATTTATACAGTTAATAAAAACAATGAGGTTAACGGGCCGTAGGATTCTATAAAAATGGAAATATTCAATCAAATACATTTATAAAAAGAGATACAAGTCTAGGTTGGGTTGAATAGTATGATAGCACAGGAGCACTCGAAGAAAAACAACTTCCATTTCCTCCTCCATTAGGAAATAAAGGTAAAATCAGATATTACAAAAAGTATAATAATCATTCAATAACAAAATGTTGGTCAACAAGTTGAACCTAGTAAAAATAATTTCAAAATAAAAAGCGACACTTTCAATTTAAACAATTAATATGTGCTGTAATAATTGTATATCATATAAATTAGTTGTGAAAATAATTAATGATACAATCTCTGACCTATACAATCTTATTAGATCTGATACTACTCGATCATTAAAAAAACTAAAAAAAGATAAAACCAAAATGTTTATATTTGGCTAGAAGATCTTTAAAAGTAAACTGCTAAACGCTCCTACTAAACCTTAGGTGCAAGCGCTATACAATCGAAATATTGATAATGAACAAACTAAAAAATGGAAAATATTTTGGGAATCAGAATCAAGAACTAAGGTTCAATGATATAATAATTACGGATACAGAATACACTCACGAAAAAGTAGATTGGCATTATCATGAAAATCCATATTTTACATATCTAATTCAAGGAAAACTTTTTGAAGCGAGTAAGAAGAAGTCTGATTACCTAACTTCTGGAAGTTTATTATTCCACAATTGGCAAGATGCCCATTATAATATTAAACCACCTGAATATACAAGAGGTTTTCATATAGAATTGAACTCTGAATGGTTTAAAAAAAGTGGTATTCAACTTTTTGATTTTGAAGGAAGTACCAACATTAAAAACCCTCAAATTAAAACTCTCGTAAATAAAATATTTTTAGAAACAAAAATCAATGATGAACATAGCCAAATAAGTATTGAATTATTAATATTAGAGATCTTTAGTAAAATTAAAGGGAGAAAAAGTCAGTCTAAAAAACAACCAAAATGGGTAAATATTTTACAAGAATTAATAACGGATGATCCAAATAGCAATCTTTCTCTTCCAAGTCTTAGCAAAGAATTAAATATACATTCTGCGCACTTGTCAAGAGATTTTTCAAAATACTTTGGAACTACTTTAGGTGAATATATTCGATTACAAAAAGTAAATAAGGCAACGCTTTTAATAGCAAAAAACCAATGCTCACTAACTGAAATATGTTATCAATGTGGCTTTTACGATCAAAGTCATTTTATTTCAAATTTCAAAAGAATTTATAAAACAACACCCTCTGTTTTTTTGAGTAAAATTTTAAAACGTTAAAATTATACAATCATACAAAAAGCTAAAATTTCATCTTTACAAAAAATAAATACATACTTATGAAATTTTCTTTCATCATACTTTTAACAATCCTTTCATTTCCAAGTTACGGACAAGATATGAAAGATTATACTGGCAGTTGGCAAGGGGAAATTGCAGACAAGAATGCCTTTAGCCTTACAATTTCTATCCAAAAACAGGCAAACGGAAGCTCACTATTTATCATTTCAAATGAACACGAATTAATAAATAAAAAATTCACATTAATAAATGAAATTCAACTTTCACTAAGTGACAAGTTAAGTTTTAGTGGAATAGTAAATAATGAACAATCAGAAATAAATGGATTTATCAAATCAGGAATGCTTTTTTATCATATTAGACTTAAAAAATCAGGAAGTAATTTTATAGGAAAATGGAATGTCTTAATGATTGATTCTTTAAAATCTCAATTTTTATATCTAAGTATAGAAAATGGTTTGGAAGAGGAATACGAAGCATACCCTATTTTTGGAGATGATAGATTCACCGGGACTTGGTGTGCAAATTTTAATAAGAATAATGATACGATTTCATTTTCAGATTTTAAGACAGGATTACAATTTAAAGGTGTTTTAGAATCATCAAAAATTTTATTGAGTATTAATCTTGGGAATAAAACCATTACAAAAGTATCATTTGAAAAAACGGAAAATGATTGGAATATCGGGAACCTTACAATAAGCAAAGGCCCTCAAATAAATGACGGTTGGGAATTCTCAAGCAATCAATTATTGCTTCCTAAAATGGAAAATGACATAGGAAATAAGGAATTGGATAAAACGGAAAGTGTAATAATTGCTAAAAATGGTAAAATTATATATGAAAATTATTTTGCAGGCTTTAATGCTGTTGTTCCACACGATATGCGTTCTGCATCAAAAAGCATTTCTTCTGCAATTGTTGGTGTTACAATTGATAAGAACCTAATTAAATCCGTTGATCAAAATATTTATGAATTTTTACCCGAAGTATACCAAAACACAAAAGACAGCCTTAAATCAAAAATTACAATTCAAAGTCTATTAACAATGAGTTCAGGAATTGATGCTGTTGATTTTGGTGCAAATTCAAATTCAAATTCCCCTGCGACAGAAAATAATTACCAAAGAACAATGAATTGGACAAAATCTATTTTGGAAACATCAATGATTAATAAACCATTTACGCATGCAAATTACGGATCTGCAAATCCTCATTTACTAGGTGTTGCAGTAAGTTCTGTTGTTGAAGAGCCTTTAGAATTGTTTATGGACCAAAAGCTGTTTTCACCCTTGGGTATTTCTAATTACATCATTCAGTCTGATATGTCAGGGAAACCTTATTTTGGGGGAGGGATGTATTTAACACCAAGAGATATGTTGAAATTTGGGCAATTATATCTGAATAAAGGAAAATGGAGAAATAAACGAATTCTTTCTAAAAAATGGATTGAAAATTCGTTTAAGAATTATTTGAATTTAGAAAACACAATTGATAAAAATGGGTACGGATATTTGTGGTGGCATCATACATACACTATAAATGGAAGAGAGCTTAAGTCAGTTGAAGCAAGAGGTGCAGGTGGTCAATATATTTTTGTAATTCCTAAATTGAAAGTTGTTGCAGTAATTACGTCTGGAAATTATAGAAATAAGAAAGGTCAACAACCTGAGAAAATATTAGATATGTATATACTTCCTATCTTAATGGAAAAGTAGACAGCACTTAACACCGCTAAGCCTTACATAAGGCAATAATTCATCTAAAAAATCTTTTATACCAGCTACTTCATCTTTCCAATTTTAGAATTAGTTGATTTATATAAAGAGAACAAGCTTAGTTTTTACTTTATTAGTGTGATATCTACAATCTTAATGAATTGCTAACTGACAATAAAGGCTGATTTATTTCGTTCGAAACGATGTAATTAGTACTCAATTTTAGTATGCGCAGATTAAATTTACTGATACTTATTGCTCTAATCATAATCCTGAATATTCTGATTTATTATAGAGCTATAACGATTGAACCTGCTGAAAGAATTTTTGCAGAATGTGCAAGGAATTCAGGTAGAACATCAGCAGCTATTAATTTGATTCTTTTGTTCATCTTAGGACATTTTGGGCTCAAGACTGTTTATAAGGAAAAAGTTAAAATTGGTCTTTTTCAAACCCTAATTACTCTATTTACCGTAAATCATCTAATTCACTTTTTCTTCGTTTCTCAAAATTTCAATTTGCAGGAAATGGAACTAAATATTTCGGACAACCTTCATGGGGCCCTTACATTTCTTAGCTTAAGCTTTTTTCCAATCCTAGTCTACTCATATAAAAGACTAAGCCGAATTCTCTATTATTTAATTTTAATTCATTTTTTTAATGTCACATATTTCATCTGTATATCATTTTATGGTCGTTACAAGCCCGAAATAGACCTTGCATACCTTCATAGGTTGGGAGTTCTCGTAATGATATTTGCGCTTCTATATATTGTTTATAGGGTATATGTTGAAAGATCAATAAAACTTAAAGCGGATAACACTGCTAAATCTTGAACAAGCTAATAATTCAGCAAAAAACACTTTAACTAAGCCTCTCATTATTCCTATCGTACTTAGCTTTCTAATTTAGAATCTTAAATTTGAAATTTGTTGATTGAAATAAAGGAAATAAATTTAGATTTTACTTTATTTGGATGTTAGTAACAATTAAATAGAATCGAAATAAAAAAAATAAATGAA
>JAESST010000135.1 GCA_016763995.1 Flavobacteriales bacterium
AGTTTTTTATTCTCAATAGTCTTGGCGATTTCACGTTCCATGTAACTTATGGAACTGCTTTTAGGTTTGCTCTTGTAAAAGATTTGAACCGTCTTAGGATGTGTTACTACCACTTCAGGAATATGAAGAACAGCGGTAAATTTTCCTTCATTGTTTAAGTCCTCTTGGGCATCTTTTAAACTTCTAAATTCATAACTAAAGTGAATTTCGTCTGTGTCTTTTAGTTTGCGAATGAACATTCCCGATTCATCAATTACTTCGACGTTTTGATTATCATCATCTTCATTAGCCAACCAAGCTGGAACAATCATTAAGGCCGCAAATAGGATTGGCCCTACTATACTCATAATGATAAACGATTTTTTCTTAACTCTTGTTAAGTACTCTCTTTGGATAATTAAATTAATTTTATTCATCGTTAGCTTCCTTTTTTTCTGAATTTTCTCCAACTTTTTTTATAAAAATATCATTCATACTTGGAATTACTTCTTGTAGACCAAATACTTCAACATGATTTACCAATGTTTTTAAAATATCATTGGTGCTAGTGTTAGTTGCTAGTTTTATTTTTGCTTTTATTTTCCCTTCGTGTTCTTCTGAATTTAATAGTTCGCAAGAAGCACCCAAAGCGTTAGTAAAAGAAATCATATTGCCTTTAAAATCGAGTTCATAAATTCCATCTTTAAAGTCTTCCCTGATTTGACGAACGCTACCGTCCAAGATTTTCTTTGAGTTATTGATTAAAGCAATGTTGTCACAAATTTCCTCTACAGAACCCATGTTATGAGTAGAAAGAATAATAGGAGTTCCTTCTTCTTTTAGACGGTAAATTTCATTTTTAACGATATTGGTATTGATCGGATCGAATCCACTAAAGGGTTCATCTAATATCAACAGCTTTGGTTCGTGCAAAACAGTTACAATAAATTGTACTTTTTGTGCCATACCCTTAGAAAGCTCTTCCACTTTTTTATTCCACCAAGGCGTGATGTCGAACTTTTTAAACCACATGCTTAGCTTAGCTTTAGCTTCTTTTTTGCTCATGCCTTTCAGCTGAGCCAAATACATGGCTTGTTCTCCAACTTCCATTTTTTTGTACAATCCACGTTCTTCAGGTAAATATCCAATTTGACTGACGTGAGAAGGATCTAAAGGTTCACCGTTAAACAATACGGTTCCTTCATCGGGTCCGGTAATTTGATTAATGATTCTAATAAAGGAAGTTTTACCAGCACCATTGGGACCTAATAAACCATAGATACATCCTTTGGGCACATCGATACTCACATCGTCCAAGGCTCTATGCGAAGCATATTGCTTGATAATGTTATCGGCTTTTAAGATTGAACTCATATTGCATTGAAATTTTGACAAATATAATAGGGTAGTGCGAATGGATGGTCGAAATGGGAAGAAATGTTAATTTTTAATGATGAGTGGTTTTTTTGGCATAAAAAAGCCCTTTGTGATTTCGAGCGAAGTCGAGAAACAAGGGGCTTTAAGCTTTTTGGAGATTAAAATCCTATATTCTAATAAACTAAATTACTTGGACTCTTCAAATTTTAAACAAACGGAATTGATACAATAACGTAAACCAGTTGGGTCAGGACCATCATTGAAGATGTGTCCAAGATGAGACCCACATCTTTTGCATTCTACTTCAACACGATTCCAACCATATTTATTATCCGTTTTTTCAAGAACTGACTTTTCATTAATTACATCGTAAAAACTAGGCCAGCCAGTTCCTGATTTAAATTTTGTGGAAGAGGCGAAGAGTGGATTTTGACATGCCTTGCAAATGAATGTTCCCTCTTTTTTCCAATCAACATATTCTCCTGTAAAGGCTCTTTCTGTGCCTTCTTCTCTTAAAACTTGATATTCAATATCATTTAATTGCTTTTTCCATTCCTCCACTGTTTTTTCAACTTCGTAAGAATGAGAGGTTTTACCTTCAGCTTTAGGTGAATTCTGAGCACAAGAACTTAAAGCAATAGAGAAGCTAGCGATAAATAGAAATAGCGAATTTTTCATGAATTTATTTTTGGAATTTTAAAGATACTAACGAATATTGTACCTTAATATTCATCCTTTCAAATAGAATATATTTGTTTCTTTTATGACAAAAATGATTTCTCTAACAGAATGGCTTAATAAAAAGCTAAATCTTCCAAATTCAAAAATTTCTTCCACTTTAGAATTGTTGGATTCTGGTGCAACAATTCCTTTTATTTCTCGATATCGTAAAGAGGCAACAGGAAATTTAGATGAAGTTCAAATCGAAGCAATTCATAAATATTCGCAACAATTCAAAGAAATTGAAAAACGCAAAGAGTTTATTCTTAAAAGTATTGAAGAGCAAAGGAAGTTGAGTTCAGATCTGAAAACTAAAATTGAAGGTTCGTTTGACTTGATTGAATTAGAAGATATTTATCTACCCTACAAACAAAAACGAGAGACGAAGGCAGATAAGGCTATTAAAAAAGGTTTGGAGCCTTTAGCGAAGATGATTATGTCGCAAGAAGTGCGAGGCTTAAATGAAACGGCAAAAAGATTTGTAAAGGGTGAAGTAGCAGATGTTGAAGAAGCATTAGAAGGGGCGAGACACATTATTGCTGAATGGATGAATGAACGGCAGAGTTTAAGAGATTTATTGAGAAGAATAATTCAACAACAAGCGATGTTAGAATCATCTGTTGTGAAGAGCAAGGCAGAAGAAGCTGAGAAATTTAAGGATTACTTTGATTGGAAAGAATCGCTTAGACGAGTTCCTGCCCATCGTTTCTTAGCTATGAGTCGGGGAGAAAAGTTAGGGTATTTGAGAGTGAAGATAACATTAAATAAAGAAGAAGTTGAGTCGAAAATCGTTTCTTTCTTTAATCGAAAAAACAATTTTGAAACAGCTAGTCAAATTGAATTGGCATGTAAAGATGCATGGAAACGTTTATTGCAACCAGCTCTAGAGAATGAATTTAAAAAGGCTTTCAAAGAGAAAGCAGATTTAGAGTCGATTAAAGTATTTGCTGAAAATTTGAGGCAATTGTTATTGGCCGCACCAATTGGGCAAAAAAGAGTGATGGCTATTGATCCCGGATTTAGAACTGGATGCAAAGTGGTTTATTTAGATGAAACGGGAAAGTTGTTGTATAACGAAACGATTTATCCTCATCCACCAAAAAACGAAGCTAAACAAGCTGCAAAAAAAATTACTACCTTGGTAAGTGCTTATAAAATTGAAGCCA
>JAESST010000136.1 GCA_016763995.1 Flavobacteriales bacterium
ATTCCTGATAAGCGTCCAATCGGTATTGGGCCTGAAGTATCTAGTTCAGGGCTGCCTTGCAAAAAAATCATTTTGTCATTTACAAATCCTGTATTTCCAGTTTCAGCAATGTAATGCAAAATACTATCTCTCGCAGCACTTATATGAAAAGGAATGGATTCTTTTGAAATGGGAATGTATTTAGCCCCCGAAGTAGTTCCAGAAGTTTTACTCAAGTAAATAGGTTTTCCAGGCCATAGAACATCTAAGACTCCTTCTTTCATCTGATCAATGTAGGTTCGTAAACCTTCATAATCCACCACAGGAACTTTCTTCTTAAACTCTTCATAAGTGTCGATAGAAGAAAAACTATGATCTTTTCCGAATTGAGTATTCTTTGCTTTTTCTAACAGCGATTGAAACACATCTTCCTGTGTTTCAATTGGTTTCTTTGACCACTTCTTTGTCTTTCTAACAATGAATTTAGCAAAGGGTATACTTAAGCTTGCTTTTAATCCCAAAACAATTTAAAAGGTTACGAATTCAACAGGATTCAGGGGCTTCCCTTCTTTCCAAAGTTCAAAATGAAGGTGAGGCCCTGAGGACAATTCTCCTGAGTTACCAACAATTGCAATCGCTTCTCCAACCTTTACAACATCTCCTGTCTTTTTAAGTAAAACAGAATTATGCTTGTAAATAGAAGTTAGGTTGTCCGAATGTTGTAAATGGATCACATACCCTGTCTCAACTGTCCATTCAGCGAAGATTACTGTCCCATCTAAAGTTGCTTTTATCGCTTCATTTTTTGGAGCGACAACATCTATTCCGTAATGTTCTTTACTAACATCAAACTCATTGGTAACTGTTCCTTTTAATGGGGAGAAAAAATAAAGTTGTCCTGTAGTACTACTCTCATCATCTAATGAATATGAATCTTCTCTTTCCACATAATCTCTCAAAAGAGAATCCTCTTTTGATTTTTTAGACGGATCGGACGAAATCTCTACAGGAGCTTCTTCTTGCATAGAATCTTTTGGCAAAGGAGGATTACCATTTAATACCCCCCTAATATTCATGAGGTATGCATTACTCCTTTCCAATTCCATTTCCAACGAATCTGTCTTAAACACCATTCTAGTGAGATCCTCACGTAAACTAACATCCGTATACCCTGGAATCGATTCTCTTAAAGGGGTATAAATAATTATAAAGGAAACCGTAAGAATAATCAGCACAATAAAACTGATTAATAATGTAGCTAAATTCAAAGGAGAAAGCCTGTATGAGAAGCGTTCCTCGAAACTTGCATCGTTCAAAATAACAAGACGGTACTTGTTTTTCAACTTCTTGATGATCCGACGTTTTTTCTTTTCTTCCTCCATATATTTTCAAAGAAGTTTCAAATATCCGAATATTTATAGCTATCCCCTTCCAAGTTCAAGTCTTTTCATGATACTTTAACTAATTTTGTAAATTCCAAAAATTACATACTAATCTGTGATTTTCGAAGTTAACTGACAAAATAATACTCTTTACTTAGTGAAACGCAGTTTCGGTATTTTCTTACTTGTTGTTTTATTGGCAACATCTTGTTCTCGAAAAAAGAACACTTCTTTATCGAGGGCTTATCATAATACCACTTCTCGTTATAACGGCTATTTTAATGCCCGTGAATTAATGAAGGAGAAAGATATAGAATTAAGAACAACTTTAAAAGAAGATTATTCTCAATTACTCCCTATATTTATTTACCCTACGGAATCTCAATCACAAGCCATGTACCCTGACATGGACAAAGTGATTGAAAAATGCTCCGAAGTAATTGAAAGGCATTCTATTTACAAAAGAGGGAAAGAATACATTAAGTGGATTGATGATAGTTATTTTTTAATCGGGAAAGCTCGACTATACAAAGAAGAACTTGGACTAGCTGAAAGCACTTTTTTGTACGTATATCAAAATTACAAAAAAGACCCAGCAAGGTATAATGGTTTAAATTGGATCATTAAAACTTTCATTCAAACAGAACAATGGGATAGAGCAGAAGATTTCTTAGACATTGCGGAAGATAATTTAAGAAAATATCCAGAAGAACATTTAGGCCATTTATACGCTATTTATGCTGACTATAATATTAAAAAGGACAAGGACTACGAAAAAGCAATCGAAAATCTTGAAAAAGCAATTGAGCTAACCAAGAAAAAAGAACCTAGAAGAAGGTATACTTATATTCTTGCACAACTCTACCAAAAAAACAATAACCTTCTTTTAGCAACTGAAAAATACACTCAGGTTCTTAAAATGAATCCAAGCTATAAAATGCGATTTAATGCTAGAATTAGCAGAGCCATTGCTTATGATGTTAAAGGAGCTGACAGCAAAGCTATCAAAAAAGAGCTAAACAAAATGCTCAGAGATGTCAAAAACGAAGATTTTAGAGATCAGATTTATTATGCGTTAGCAGAAATTGCTATTAAAGAACAAGATGAACCTTTAGCCATTGCTTACCTCAAAAAGTCTACTAAGTTTAGTGTGTCAAACAAAAAACAAAAAGCACTTTCTTTTTTAAGGCTTGCTGATATTTACTTTGAGCAACCAAGTTATATCGCGGCGCAGGAACATTACGATAGTACCTTACAATTTCTCCCTGAGGAACACCCAGAATACTATCCTACAGAGGATAAAAACAACAACCTTCAGGAATTAGTAAAGAACTTAAAAATCATCAAGCTTCAAGACAGTTTACTTACTCTTTCCAACTTAAGTTCAGCTGATAGAGAAAAGAAAGTTGAAAAGATCATTAAAAAATTGAAGGAAGAGGAAGAGCGTAAAAAACAGGCCGAACTCCAAAAACTAAGAGAGGCTCAAAACCAAGCAAGCTCGGGATTAACCAATGTTACTGGAGGTAGCAGAGGAAAAGGGCGATGGTATTTCTACAACCCTAATACACGTGCAATAGGTGTAGGAGGTTTTATAAATAAATGGGGAAATGTTGTTCTTGAGGATAATTGGAGACGAAAGAACAAAGCATCTTCTACCATTGCACAAAACACTGGTGAAACCAAAGAACAAATATCGAAGCAAGACCCAGAGTCTGAGAATAAAAAGTACAATCCTGAGTTTTATTTGAAAAACATTCCAAAAGATTATAAAGGTCAATTAATAGCGCATAGCAAAATATCGGAAGCCCTATTTAATGTTGGAACAATATTTAAGGAGAGCTTCACAGATTATACAAGTGCCATCGGTTCCTTCGAAAGAGTTGTTAAAGAATACGACACCTCTAGATATAACCTCCCTGCCCACTATCAATTATATCGTATCTATAAAATAAATGAATATGATGAAAAAGCAGAAATCGAGAAAAAATGGGTGCTAGATAATCACCCATTCAGTGAATATGCATATTTGATAAAAGATCCGAATTACAACAAACAATCTAAGGAGACTAAAGAAAAAGTAGAGGAATTTTACGTAGCTACCTATAAGTTATATAGGTATGGACTTTATAACGATGTAGTCAGCAGTTGTGAAAAGGCTGACAATACATTTTCAGTAAACTATCTTAAAGCAAAGTTTGACCTTTTAAAAGCACAAGCAATAGGACACTCTAAGCCTAAATTAGTTTTTAAAAGTGCCTTAGAAGCAGTAGTTGAAGACCACCCTAAAACTCCGGAACAAAAGAAAGCAAGTGAAATTTTAGCCTTTCTAAAACAAAAGCCTAAAGCCAAAGGAACAAGTAAGAGTAAAACAACGGTTACTTACAAACACAATCCGAAATCTAAGCACATTTTCATCCTCTCCGCTAAAGTTAACAAAGGCTCTAACTTTTCAATTCTTAAGAACAAATTGTCTGATTTTAACAAACAGTACTTTCGAGAAAGCAATTTAACTGTTACTCAGTCTGCTTTGCAAAACAAGAGTATCTATTTAGTAAGAACTTTCGATAATGAGGAATTAGCAATTCGTTATATAAGGGCGTTAAAAAACAACACGCAATTGAGTTCTATCATTCGACAATTTAACGCAAAACAATACCTCATTTCTAACGAGAACTTTAGAAAGCTCTTTCAAAGTAAAGAGGAAGACGAATATTTAAAATTCTTCAATAAAGAATATCCGATCTAGGTCATTTAAAGTAATTCTTTTAGAAGTATTACTTTTGCGCCCTATGTTTAAGAGTAATTCCAATAAGATGGCAAGAAATAACGAAGCAGATTCTTCAGCAATTAACACAATTAGAACAGGAACTGAAATAAAAGGTGACATTAATTGTAAAGAAGATATCAGAATAGATGGGAAATTATTTGGCAATTTAAAGTCAGCAGGAAAAGTTGTTGTAGGTGAAAATGGCTTGATTGAAGGTACTATTGAATGCGCTTACGCAACCATCTTTGGAGATATAAAAGGAACCACAAACGTAAATGAGCTATTAAGCTTAAAATCTACTGCTAATTTAGTTGGAGACATTATAACCAATAAATTACAAATTGAACCAGGAGCTAATTTCTCCGGAACCTGTAAAATGGGAGCTGTAATAAAGGGACTAGAAAATGGCCAAAGAGGAAAAAACAAAGAAAAAACAGCCTAAATTTATAGCTCTTTCGGGTATTGGTCTGCAAATGGGCCTTACCATTTATCTCTTTTCCTATTTAGGGAAATTCCTAGACAATAAATTCTCGCCGGAAACTGAATATTGGACAATTGGTTTAATATTGCTTGGTGTAGTTGTCTCTTTCTACAATTTACTTCGACAAGTAAACAAAATAAACGACCAAGAGAAGCATGATTAAAAACACACTCTCCTTCGGCCTTAAGCTTTTAATACTTCTATTAATTGTCTTTGGCATACATGTGCTAATTAACTACAATACTCTTGCACTTTGGAGCGATCATCTTATAATCGAATCTTATCTTACGAACTATCTATTGGTTCTAATCAGCTATCTAATTATTCTATTCTTTAAAGAAAGAAAAAGCGACAATCTCGGATTTATATTCATAGGCGGATCAATTCTAAAATTTGCAATCTATATGCTTTTTTTTAATCCAAGTTATAAAGCAGATGGAATCGTTATTCCAGCCGAATATTCTAGCTTCTTAGTCCCATATATTATTGCATTGGTATATGAAACATCTTTACTTGTGAGAATTCTTAACCGTTCCTAGAGGCTTCAATACAATTTCTAAATTTAAATCAAAAAATCGCTTTATTAGCTAAATAAAATTCACTACTTTTGCGGCAAATTTTACAAGCCTATTTGAATTGCTAAAATGATGGGAAAAAATATACTATCGGTTCTATTATTCGCGCTATTTCTAGCTCCAAATTTATCTTTTGGAAGTGATGAAGTAACGACAGAAAATATAGATGCGAAAGCTCAAAAAAACAAGGAGCACAAAGAATACATAAATCATCACCTTCAGGATTCATACGACTTCACAATTTGGCATGAATACGGAATTGGCTTTCCTCTTCCAATCATACTAATTGATGAAGGATTTCATATATTTTCTTCTTCAAACTTTCACCACGGAGAAACAGTGGCTGAGTCGAATGGTAAGTTCTATAAAGTTTATCATAACAAAATCTACAGAACAGATGCTGAGGGTACGATTACATTAGACGATCATCATCACCCAACGCAAGTTAAACCCCTAGATTTATCTATTACTAAGAACGTTTTCACAATTCTTATCTTCTCGATTTTTATCTTCTTATTGTTTAGAAGTTTTGCGAGATCTTATGGAGAAAATCAAATTCCAAATAAAATTGGCCGTTTCATGGAGCCCCTTGTGATCTTTGTAAGAGATGAAATCGCAATTCCGAACATTGGCGAAAAGCATTACAAGAAATTCATGAGTTACTTGTTAACTGTATTTTTCTTTATCTGGTTTCTAAACCTTGCAGGAATGACACCTCTTGGTATTGGTGTAACAAATAATATTGCTGTTACTTTTACATTGGCGATTATTACCTTTTTGATTACTCTATTTACTTCTAGAAAAGCTTATTGGGGTCATATTTTTTGGATGCCAGGAGTTCCGGTTCCAATGAAAATTGTTCTAGCACCTATTGAACTATTAGGCGTATTCATTAAACCATTTGCATTAATGATTCGTTTGTTTGCGAACATGACCGCAGGGCACGTTGTTATGATGAGCTTAATTGCTCTATTATATATCTTCCCTAACTGGTTTGCGAAGGGAGCTTTTTTAAGTCTTACCTTATTTTTATCAATCTTAGAATTACTAGTAGCCTTTTTACAGGCCTATATATTTACCATGTTAACTGCGCTTTATTTCGGTGGAGCGGTTGCAGAGCATGATGATCATTAATTAATTAATCTATTAACTTTAAATTTTATATTATGGAGATGCCAGATATCGTAGGAGCAGGTTTAATCGTAATTGGAGTTGGAATCGGAATCGGAAAAATCGGTGGTTCAGCAATGGAAGCTATTGCAAGACAACCTGAAGCAACGAACAAGATTCAAACTGCAATGCTTATTGCTGCTGCACTAATTGAAGGAATTGGATTTGCTGCATTAGTAATGAAGTAAATCAACCAAAAGGAAGCTATAACGGTTGGTTATAGCTTCCTTTTAATTAAAATTTAGATAGACTAAGTATTATGGAAAAAATATTAAATGACTTTTCAGTTGGTTTGGTTTTTTGGCAAGCCATTCTTTTTGTAGCCCTGCTATTACTTTTAAGAAAGTATGCATGGAAACCAATTCTTACCTCTGTAATTAATAGAGAAGAAGCTATTAAGGAAGGTTTAGAATCTGCAGAGAAAGCTAAAGAACAAATGCGTCAGTTAAAAGAAGACAACAAAGCATTGTTAGCTGAAGCGAGAATGGAAAGAGATTCGATCATCAAAGACGCAAGAGAAGCAAAGGACAAAATGATTGCTGAAGCGAAAGAAAAAGCACAAGAAGAAGGTGCTAAAATGATCGAGAATGCAAAATCTGTTATTCGATCAGAAAGAACTGCAGCAGTAAACGAATTAAAAAGTCAAGTAGCTGGCTTATCAATTCAAATTGCTGAAAAAGTTCTTAAAAGTGAAGTTTCTTCAGATGCAAAGCAGCAAGAAATTATTTCTTCTGCCATGCAAAACGCCAACTTGAATTAAGAAAGAAATGAAAGGAGTTAGAGCAGCAGCAAGATATGCGAGAGCATTCCAACAATTAGCCCAAGAGAAAAGCCTTTTGGATACTGTTATTGTTGACGTAAAGTTGATTCATAACACCATAAATGGAAGTAAGGATTTAGCGTTAATGCTTAAAAGTCCACTTATTAAAGCGGATCAAAAGAGTAAAGCTCTGACTTCTATTTTCGAAAAGAAGATTCACGAACTTACATTACAATTTGTGAATCTAATTGTGTCTCATAAGAGAGAAACAATTTTAACTGCAATTTGTGAAGAGTTCATTAATACTTATAACTCAATCAACAACATAGCAAGAGTTACAGTGACTACTTCTACTGCATTAACCGATGCATTGAGAACAGAATTAGTGACTAAAATTAAAGCTGATTATTCTCTTTCTTCTGTTGAGTTAACAGAAAAAGTAGATGAATCATTAATCGGCGGAATGATCTTACGAATAGGCGACAAACAATTAGACGCTAGTATTCGAAGACAATTAAATGATATTAAACAAGAATTAGTACAAGCATAAAAATCAGATAAAAATGGCTGAAGTAAATCCGGCAGAAGTTTCTGCAATTCTTAGAGATCAATTAGCAGGTGTAAAAACCGAAGCAGACCTAGAAGAAGTAGGTACTGTCCTTTTCGTAGGGGATGGTATTGCTAGAATCTATGGAATGTCACAAGTTCAATCAGGTGAATTGATCGAATTTGATAATGGGCTTATGGGTATCGTTCTTAACTTAGAAGAAGATAACGTAGGTGCTGTATTATTAGGCTCTTCAAACAAAGTAAGAGAAGGCGATACTGTTAAAAGAACAGGTAGAATTGCTTCTGTAAACGTTGGAGAAGGGATGTTAGGAAGAGTTGTTGATACTCTTGGTAAACCTATAGATGGGAAAGGTCCTATTCAAGGAGAAACATTTGAAATGCCAATTGAAAGAAAGGCTCCAGGTGTAATTTACCGTCAGCCAGTAAACGAACCACTTCAAACAGGAATTAAGTCGATTGACTCTATGATTCCAAT
>JAESST010000137.1 GCA_016763995.1 Flavobacteriales bacterium
AAGAATAAAAATTGATAATTAAATTTATTGAATGAGTAGATTGTTAAGAATGAAAAAAATGCTGTTAGCTACGGAACTAATAAAATATTCACAGAAAGAATAATTTATTGTGTCGAATCTTTAGAATATAGCCTTGTAAATAATTGAGCTCAGGTTTCAAGTAAGTTCAAACACATTAGCCCAATTTATCAATGATGGATTTCTAGGCTTAAAGCACGAAAATTCTAAAAGCAATTTTCGTGCATATGATCAAAAAACTGCCATGAGATTATCGGTCTAATTAATCCTGATGAGGAATATCATTTTGAACTTGTAATGAATGAGAATACTTCTACTGAAGTTGTGTTATTCGGAAATAAAGAGTTTTAGTATAAGCTTTTAAAGGCTCTCAAGAGTTAGGAGACTATTATATCAACGGAATAACCTTTGGTTATTCCGTTAAAATTTATCCTCAATTGCGCAAAAAAGCAGTGAACTAGATGCTTGTTCAAGTATGGAAGAGAATGTTATAAGGGAAGTAAACTTTACATTGAATAAATGTGATCGAGGTAAATTTTAGACTCTTATTGTGATCTGAGAAAGAGTCAATTTCCACTCAAATTTCAATAATTTCGTTCGCTTAAATGAGTTTATGATTTCAGTTGATGGTTTAGCAGTAGAGTTTAGTGGGCAAACGCTTTTTAAAGGTGTTTCTTTTGTTGTAAATGAGATGGATAAGATTGCCCTAATGGGTAAGAATGGTGCAGGGAAGTCTACTATGATGAAAATTATAGCAGGAGAACAAAAAGCTACCAAAGGAAAAGTAAGTTGCCCTAAAGACACCGTAATTGCTTATTTACCCCAACATTTGTTGACAGAAGACAACTGTACCGTTTTTGAAGAAGCCTCAAAAGCATTCAAGCAAGTATTTGAGATGCGTGATGAAATGGCTCAGATAAACAAAGAGCTAGAAACAAGAACAGATTATGAGTCAGCGGGCTACATGAACTTAATTGAACGAGTAAGTGACCTCGGCGAGAAGTTTTATGCCTTAGAAGAAGTGAATTACGATGCAGAAGTAGAAAAAGCATTGAAAGGCCTAGGATTTAAGCGAGAAGATTTTCACCGACAAACAAATGAATTTAGTGGTGGTTGGCGAATGCGAATAGAGTTAGTTAAAATATTGCTTCAAAAACCTGACTTAATCTTGTTAGATGAGCCGACAAATCATATCGACATAGAATCTGTTATTTGGCTAGAACAGTTCCTAATTCACAAAGCAAAAGCGGTAATTGTAATTTCACACGATAGAGCCTTTATCGATAATATTACCAACAGAACCATTGAGGTAACAATGGGAAGAATTTATGACTATAAGGCCAATTACAGTCATTACTTGCAATTAAGAGAAGAAAGAAGAATGCATCAGCTAAAGGCACATGCTGAACAACAAAAAATAATCGCAGACAATAGGGTTTTTATAGACCGATTCAAAGGAACATATTCGAAAACGAATCAAGTGAATTCCAGAGAGCGAATGTTAGAAAAGCTGGCCATTATTGAGATAGATGAAATTGATACTGCTGCATTAAAACTTCGGTTTCCACCCTCTAGTCGTTCAGGCGATTATCCTGTTACTGCAAAAGACTTATCCAAAAAATATCAAGAACACGTTGTTTTTCAAGACGCTAGTTTTTCTATTTCTCGAGGCGAAAAAGTTTCATTTGTGGGACGAAATGGAGAAGGTAAGTCGACCATGATTAAAGCAATTCTAGGGGAAATAGAAGTAGAGGGGGAGTGCGCCTTAGGCCACAATGTAAAAGTTGGTTACTTCGCACAAAATCAAGCTTCTTTATTAGACCCAAGCTTAAGCATATTCCAAACGATTGATGAAGTTGCCAAAGGGGAAATTCGCACCCAGATAAAAAATATCTTAGGTGCCTTTATGTTTAAAGGAGATGATATTGATAAGAAAGTAAGTGTTTTATCAGGAGGTGAAAAAACACGATTAGCTATGGTAAAGCTATTATTAGAACCTGTTAACCTTTTAATTTTAGATGAACCTACGAATCATTTAGACTTAAAATCGAAAGATGTTCTGAAAGAAGCACCGAAAGCATTTGATGGAACTTTAATTTTAGTATCACACGACCGGGATTTCTTACAAGGATTATCGGAGAAAGTTTTTGAATTTAAGGATCGACGTGTGATTGAACACTTCGAAACAATTGACGCCTTTCTTGAACGCAACAGAATAAGCAACTTAAAGGAAATTGATTTAAAATAATAATCGAACTCAGGTTAAAAATATTCTAAAGAGTACTTCATAAAAAAAGGAATGATATACATGATATCATTCCTCTTTTTTTTTGTGATGTTCTTAATTATTAAGCATCTTCGCCTTTCGGTGGATTTTTAAGTTCTTCTTCAATAGCAGCCTTTTCTTCCTCAGCAGACATCTTTACTTCTGTGTATCCTGTTTCTATTTCTTTTTTAATACTGTCATACATCTCTTCTCCAACGTGTTCGGCAGATTGAGCTTCTTTTACCAGCTCTTCAACTGAAGGAGCAACCAGCTCTTCAACTTTGTCTAGATCTGCTATAAAAGCATCTTTTAATTCCTGTGTAGGCAAGCTCTCTAGTATATGATGCTTGTTTTCCTCCATACTTTGTTTAATACTCATAAGTTTTTTTTTATTGATTAATTATTGAGAAACTAAGATATTCATTAAATCGTTAATCATCAAAAAGTTATTCGTTTATTTTTTAACAAGCCGATTTTTTTTTAAAAAACAGCCCAACTCTTAGCTTATTAAATGGCTTTCCGTATGTACAATAGATGTTTTTTATGGTGTGAAACCAAGAAATAAAAGGCATCAGATAATTTTAGAACAGGAATAGCCAATTTACATTCACCTACTGGAAATTCTTTGTTTTTAGCGTTTCCTAATGTTTATGCTTAGCTTGTTGGAAGTAATGAAATGTTGGATTACGTCCGTACTGATAGTTTGATTAATGGAGTCTTTAGATAGAAATGTATTCATTACTCAAATTCCATTTTAGCTAGGCTTCATTTATTCTCCTAATAAGCGCTTTTAATTTCAAGATCATTTGTTGTTTGCGGAGCATTGTTAAGTGCATTCTCAAAAAAGTTATTATAAAGGTCTACCTAAATATTCAAATGTTCAAAGCATTCTAATGCGTTCTATGCTTTACTATTGGGTCGTTGCATTTGCTTTTTAAGGGGAGTTGACTTGCCAATTAAGTCTCTTTCCTGTAAGAAGTTAATAGAACCTACCTTTTAACAGTATTGTTTTCCAATTTACTTTTATTCTAATGCCTCTTGAATCATGTCTCGCCTTTATTGTTCGAAATTAGTTAAGCCTAACCTTCAGGAAAAAAAGGCAAGTTTTAGGGAAATTAACTACAGTGAAATACAACACTAAAGTCTCAACTTTGTGGAGCGATGTATTTGCTTTTGAACTTCAATTTGCTATTATTTTCAATAAGAGTTGAATGAAGCGATTAAAGTCATCAAATCAATTAGACAATTAAACTAGAAAATGAAAAGAGAAGTAGCAACATTTGGAGGAGGCTGTTTTTGGTGTATAGAAGCAGTTATTCAAGAACTAAAAGGAGTAGAGAAACTAGTCTCAGGCTATGCAGGAGGAACTGTGCCAGGAACACCTACATATAGAGAAGTATGTTCAGGCTTAACAGGACATGCAGAAGTGGTGCAAGTAAGCTTTGATAGTGAACTATTAAGCTATCATGACTTAATCACCATCTTTATGACTTCTCATGACCCAACACAACTGAATAGACAAGGAGCAGATAGAGGAACTCAATATAGATCAGTTATCTATTATCATTCAACGGAACAACAACAAATTGCAAATCAGCTAATCGAGGAATTAAAGACGGTGTATAATGATCCAATTGTGACAGAGTTATCTCGGTTGCCAGAATTTCATGTAGCAGAAGTTGGACATCAAGAATATTACAATAATAATCCTGATGCTAGCTATTGTAGAGCAGTTATCGATCCTAAAATTTCAAAATTGAGACAACTATATGCAGATCGATTAAAGAAATAAATGAATTAAAATACTAAGACCATGAATATCTATTTTGAAAATAAGAAGAACTACTCCATCGCTCAAAAGAGCAAAGTATCAGTTATTACTGCATCTTGCCCCAACTGTTGGGGACATAATGAATGGGATGGTAAGTATTATGAGGCATTGAAAGATAGACACCTGAAGAGAAACATTTATAAAAGTTTCATCAGTAAAATTGTGGATCAATATGTAATCAGGGTGTATAAGCGCGAGAACAAATACATTTGTAAAAATTGTGACCAAGGAGTAGCTGCATGAAAGACCTTTTTGACTTAATACCAAACGCTCAGTTTTCGAGTGAACTACCTGCTGATAAAGAGGAAAAAAACTATAACCGACAGGTAGAAGGAGCTTGTTATTCTTTTGTGGAAACTAGAAGTCCTTCAAACCCTGAAATAGTACATTCTTCAAAAGAACTATTGGAAGAATTATTATTGAAAGTAGAAGATGAAGAACGTTTTTTGAAGGTAATGAGCGGTGCTGAAAAGTTCAAAGACTTTAAAGCTTTTGCGATGTGTTATGGTGGACATCAATTTGGACATTGGGCAGGTCAATTAGGAGACGGTAGAGCTATTAATATTTCTGAATTTGAGCACGAAGGAAAAAAGTTTCAATTGCAATTGAAAGGAGCAGGACCAACTCCTTATTCTAGAAAGGCAGATGGTTTAGCAGTATTGCGATCCTCCATTAGAGAGTACCTTTGTAGTGAAGCCATGCACCAACTTGGAGTTCCTACCACTAGAGCTTTATCTTTGGTAAAGTCAGGAGATCTAGTTCCAAGAGACATGTTATACGATGGAAACAATAAAGATGAACTAGGTGCAATTGTGTGCAGAGTAGCGCCTTCTTTTATCCGTTTTGGAAGTTTTGAAATTTTTGCTTCACGAAAAGATTCGGCTACCCTAAAAGAGCTAGTAGACTATACAATTAAACATCATTTTACTCACTTAGAAGGCTCCTCTAAAAAGACTTACCTTTCTTTTTTTAAAGAAGTTGTTGAACGCACAAAAAGCTTAATACTTGAATGGCAACGTGTGGGTTTTGTACACGGTGTAATGAACACCGATAACCTTTCTATTTTGGGCTTAACGATTGATTATGGTCCTTATGGTTGGTTAGAAAATTATGATCCTGAATGGACACCCAATACAACAGATGTACAACATAAGCGATACCGTTTTGGGAATCAAGCTCAAATTGGCTTGTGGAATTTATTACAGTTAGCAAATGCTCTTTATCCATTAATTCAGGAAGCAGAACCATTACAAAAAATATTAGATGAATATAAGTCTGGATATCTCTTGGGCTATCATGAAATGATGTGTGCGAAGTTGGGCTTGTATCAAGTTGATTTAGTTCCGGTCAAGTTGATTGATGAAGTAAGCGATCAGATGAAAGCATCTGAAGCAGACATGACTTTATTTTTTAGAGAGCTCTCAAGTAAAGAAATGCAAGAGTTTGAGCAATTTTGGAAAATCATAGAAGAGGTAAGCTATCTTGATAAGAGCGAATTACGCTTGCAACAAGAGAACTGGAAGAGTATTCACAAGCAATTGATGAGTAGAATAAAAGCCGAAGGAGTAGAACCAAAGGAACGTGAAACTCGAATGAAAGCAATTAATCCAAAGTATGTATTGAGAAATTATATGGCTCAAATGGCAATAGATGCAGCAGAGCGAGGCGATAATGGTTTAGTTGACGAATTGTATCAACTGTTATTAAAACCCTACCATGAGCAGCCGGAAATGGATAAATGGTATGCGAAACGCCCAGAATGGGCAAAGCACAAAGTGGGATGCTCAATGCTTTCTTGTAGTTCTTAACAGATGAAAAATGAAATTATTCTTTATGGAACTTCTAGTTGCCATAAAACCAAGTATTATCAAGATTATTTGAAAAATAAAGCTTTAAGCTATACTTTTCACGATGTAGTACTAGATAAAAAACAAGCAGAAGAACTGAAAGCCTTATATCAATCTGGAAAGCTAAATTTTCCTACTTTGATGCTTGGAAAGAAAAGACTTCGAAATCCAAACGATCAAGAGCTCAGTAAACAATTGATTAAAAAGGGATTTCTAACAAAAGCAGATGTAGTGATTAAATATGCCAGCAATTTTGTTTTTACCTGTGGTATTGATGCTAGTCGACACGATTGTGGAGATGCGATTGAGTATTAAATCATAAAAGAAAGAATATGGGATCAGTTATGGAAGAACTAGCCATTGGAGAACAGAGGCTATCGTTCTAGCTATGAAAGGAGTTTTGAATTATACAAGAAGAACCCGACAAAACTCTTTGCAAACAAATTATGAGCGAAAGCTAGAGAAGCTAGTAAACAAGTTATCGTTTAATGCCAAATAATGCGCAAGCCAATCGCATGATGAGAACCATAAGGTTGTAATTCTTCCTTAAGGTTGATTTGTGTGTAATAGGCGTTGTAGTAAAAATCAGCTAATAATTGATCTGTTAAGTCAAACTTAAAGCCTAAACCTGCTCCACCACCATAGCCAAAGCCTCCCAATCGTTGCTTAGCTTGATTCACATCACTATGAAAGAGATCATACTCTCTATCGTTAATCACGATGTAGTTTCTTTTCATTTCAACATTGTTCACGTTACCAAAAGCAGAGAAATAAGCATTGGAGCCTTCATTATGATAGAAACTTAATTGCACTCCTAGATTAATGTGAAATCGATTCTCTTTACCAAAAATAGGAAAGCGTTGGAAGGTTGTTGGATCTATTGATTGATTCAGAGGATCTTCATAGCCAATTGTAAAAAGCTGTTCAAATTTCAATTGAGCAATATTTACATCAATAAAAAAAGAATTTGAAAAAGATGAGTCGAACTGATAGGCAAAATGAAGCCCAATCTCAGAAGCAGTTCTATACACAGGATCGAAGGGATATTCTTCGACTCTATAATCTGGCGTACCAAAGAAGTTTAGTAATTCCTGTTGATTAAATTGTTGCTTAATTACAAAATCAATTCCAAAAGGCGTAGCTGATGGACTTCCGGTATAAATTTTAGCAGTATTATTATTGGCAAAGTGAGCTCCGAAATTAATTCCAAATGAAAACCTTGAGGAATCTATTTCTTCTTCATAATCATCTTGAGCGAAAATTGACAAAGCAGTGAAGAGCAATGTAAAAAGGAGGGAAGTGAGTTTTCTATTCATCGTTGAAATTATTGCTACAATTCCTTCAAAAATACTCAAAGACGGTAAAGTGGAGGAGCTAGTTCTCTTTGTGTTGTAACTTAAAGTTCTTAAACATATCTTGACTCCTTTTTTTTCTGGGAATAAAATGACTTTGAAGTATAGATAGTGTCAATATAGAATAGGGCTGTTGATAATGAGGACGTTTCTTGAAGTCTTGTAATTGCGCCTTTTTTAACTATTATTCGCTAATAAACTTCAATTGATTAGTTATTAGAGTGTTATTTTTTCATTGAAATTATTCCTTCATTCCTTGATATTACAGTGTTTTTAATGTTTTTTAAGCTGCTTAAAATTAAGTTGTTAATTTTAGATTCGTTCTGTAACTTTAGGTCAACTAATCATTTAACTATGGGAGTTAATTCCCGATAAATTAAACTTTTTTTATATTATGAAAATGTTCGTTTTAATTGCCTCTCTTTTTTGTTTCACTTTTAACTCTTATGCTCAAGCAGTAGTAGAAGTAACTAATGGTACAAATTGTAACTTGATAGTACAGTTGTACTCAGTAAATTCAAAAAAATGTAATGGAGGTAGTATTCAAAATGTACCCTTGTCTCCAGGAGGAGGAATTGCAGTTCCAGCGCCTGCCGGTGAGGAATGGGTTTATGCAGAGGTATCAACTATGCCATATTGTTCAGGTGGAGCAGGAATTGCTGTAGGAACGCCAATGACATGTTCTAGTACCTGTTCTTGGGGAGTTCCAAGTAATGTAACGGTAGCAAATAGTGGTTGCAATGGCTGTCTTCCAAATGTAAATGCAACTTGGGTTGACCCTTGTAATCATCCGGGAGTATTACACATTACAGACTTCTAACTTCTAATAAGAAATTCATGATTTCAATTAAGGAAGGGATTCAAATTGAATCCCTTTTCTTGTTTCTAATAAATTCTGAATAGCCTCTATCCTTAATTATAAAACCTAGTGTTTTGTACCATCTGTTTATTTGATTTTACCATTAATGAAAAAGAAGCCAAAACTCAATAATTTACTTGTTTTTAAATAGTTCTGTTTTTTATTAAGAAGCCTCCAAGAATTCCATTTTACATCAAATTTAGACAACGACTTAGTTGTTAGTTATTTAATTTAATACTTTAAATTGATCCTGTATCCCTTGATATAGTTACATTCTTTTCGTTTTTCAAATCGCTTATAGTTAAGTTGTTAGTGTGTGGTGTGTTCTGTAACTTTAGAACAACTAATCATTTAACTGTGGGAAATAATTCCCAATAAATTAAACTTTTTTATATTATGAAAATGTTCGTTTTAATTGCCTCTCTTTTTTGTTTCACTTTTAGCTCAGATGCTCAGTCAATAGTTGAAGTAACAAATGCTACTAATTGTGACTTAATGGTACAGCTGTATTCTGTTAATTCAGGAAGTTGTAATGGTGGTAGTATCCAAAATGTTCCTCTTAGTTCTGGAAGTGGTCTTTCTGTTCCAGCTCCTGCAGGAGAAGAATGGATTTATGCAGAGATTACAAGTAACCCATACTGTGCAGGAGGAGTTGGGCTAGCTGTTGGAACGCCAATGACTTGTTCAAGTACATGTACATGGGGTGTCCCAAGTAATGTTACCGTATCCAATAATGGCTGTAACGGTTGTAAAAAACGTGTAAATGCTTTATGGGTAGATCCTTGTAATCACCCTGGAGTATTGGTTATTTCAGACTAATTCCTAAATAATAATCGAGCTCAGGTTAGATAGAATCAATAAGTTTATTATAATGCCGAGAAAGGGGTTCAATTTTGAATCCCTTTTTTTACTTAAAACAACTTAGAATTTTTGGCTCCTATCTTTTTACTTAATCCAAACATAAAATATTGTTGTCGTGTATTGTAGGTTTGCTCACTTAAACTATTAATAGTTGAGGATCGTTGAATTCCAATGTTCTGATTAAACAAGTCACTGGCTAGAATAAATGCTTCCCACTTTCCTTCTTTAAATGATTTCTTAAGAGTTGCATTAACAAAGTGTAGAATTCTTCCATCAAAAAAATCTACATCGTTGAAACGTTGAATACGGTAGTTTGCTTTCAGTAGAAAGTTTTTAAAAATTTCTAATTCACCGTTTGCGAACCAAAAGAAATTCGACGATTGTTGATCAAAATTGGAGTTGACTTCAAATGAACTATAATTAAGGGAGTAATTAACTCCTATATTAAGATCCCATTTCTCTCTTTTTGCACGACTTATCACAGCACGAAAGGAATAGGATTGCTTTTGAACCTTTGATGCTTGTCCATTTAAAAAAGCATCGTAATTATTACGATTTGCTCTTGCGTTTACCCGATATCTTAAATTTACTTGTTGTACCTGGCCACTAAGCCCTCCGTCTATGTTAATGGATTCATAAAAGTTCGTATTAATGGGACTATTTGTCGATGTGAAATCTTCGTTTACAAAGGTTTGAGTTACAATTTTATTAAGGGTTTTATTAAAAGAGATACCTGCATTGTATGAAAGTTGATTACTTGTATTAAAATTGTAAAAATTAATCTGGAAGATGTGATTAAATTCCGGTCTTAGCTCGGGGTTTCCAATGTAACTCCGGTTAGGATTGATATTATTAGATATCGTTAATAGCTGACTTAATTGAGGTGTTCTAGAGCTTGTAAGGTAAGAGAATCGAACACTTTTGGTTGGAGCAATTTTATAGTTTAATCTTAAAAAAGGCAATATAAATTTGAAGTATCGATTTAGACCTGAAGATTGTAAGTTGGTTTCTCTTGCATTTACTCCTGCGCTTGATGTGTACTTAGTTGTATTTCTATTGATAGAGACTTCTAGGCTATGAAGATTTAATATTCGTTGAAAATTGGAGCTTAAACTATCGTTAAAATTTATAGTTGTACTCTCAAGATCAAAAAATGATCGAGTAGGTTCGTTTTTCTCAAAACTATATGAATACCTACTCTTAGCAAACCACTTCTCGTTGATTGGTTCAGTGTAAGTTGAGTTAATTCTACTTGAAATTCCAGTTTCATCGAAGGTTTGAAGTTGGTTCAGCTGTTGCCCAAAAGTGGTATTAAAAAGATTCGTCTCTTCCTTTTTTTCCGTTTTATCAAGTTGAAAACTGTTTAACCAGCTTCTTCCTTTTTTAGTGAATCGCCTTTTTAAATTAAGCCTGGTAGAAAAGTTAAATTGATCGCTTTCTCGGTTGGTGTTACTTTGAACTAAATCACCATTTAATGGAGGATCGTAAAGCGTAGAAGAAGTGTTCAACGCATCTCTGTCTGAAAAATTAATGCTGGTTCGAATATTTGTTTCTGTCAGTTTATTCACTTTCCATTTTAAATTACTTCTGACTCGATGCTCAGTTATTTTTGATTCATTTTCAGCTATTTGATTAGTTTCGAATTTTGTGGAGTCCGTAAAATTTTGCGAAAGCATCTTGCTTTCTATATCTGTACTGGTTTGAAGGAAGGAGTAATTAAAACTAGCATTTACAGCAGTGCTGAATTCGTGACTAATGTTCAAGCCTGCGTTAATCGCCTTTGTTATCCCTTGGCTGCCCGAATTAGAATTTAAACTAGTAATAGATTGATAAGCTCTCTGATTAATGTTGTTCGTGTTTCCTACGATACTTGATTGCGTTGTTTTGTTGAATCTATTGTAGTTTATTCTTCCACTATAGGTTTCTTCGGTTCCTCCTGCAACTTCCAGCTTTCCAAAACTTCCTTTTTTGTATTCGTCCTTTAATTCTAGATTAATGGTTCGTTTTTCATTCCCATCATTAACTCCTGTGAATTCGGCATCTTCCGATTTTTTATCGAATACTTCTACCCTTTTTACCATTAGAGCATCTAAATTCTTTGTTGCAGTTTCAATGTTCTTCCCAAAAAACTCTTTGCCGTTGACCAATACTTTATCTACTATTTTTCCTTGAGCAATCAAATTTCCTTCGCTGTCTAAACTAATCCCTGGAAATAGCTCTAATAACTTTTCCACATCATCTCCTGCTCTGGTTTTAAATGCAGCAGCATCATATACTAGGGTGTCTCCTTTTAATTGCAAAGGGATACGCTCTGCTGTTACATTAACTTCTGAAAGTTGGAATTGGGAAGCCACCATATTAACAGATGGTAAGAGTATTTTCTTTTGCTCCCAAGAAGTTATCAAGGGAACTAAAATGCTTTTATAACCTAAAAAAGAATATTGAATGAGGTATTCTCCCTTTTCTGATAGGCTAATTTGGAATTCTCCATTGTCATTAGATAAGCCAAAATTAACTAAAGTACTGTCTGATTTTTGTAAAATGACAACAGAGGCAGAAGGCAGTGTTTGGCTAGAGCTATCCATAGTCTTTCCTTCAACTAAATACTGAGCAGAGATTATAAAAGGGCAGAAAAAAAGAAAAAAGAAAAAGAGCTTATTCAATTCAAAATTATTTACTGAGGGAAAATACTTAGAAAGAATGGATTGTAGCAAGTTTTAATGCAATATCTAATCTTAAATTAATGAAACGAAACTGCTTGTTTTTTTGTTAAAACCTTTCGTGTATTTTACATTTACAATCATAATTGAACAATAGCTTGTAATTTTCCATCATGACAGAAGCCCTGAATAAGATAATTCTAAATAGATTTAAAACCAAGGAAGTAGAAAAGGAAGAGATAATTCAAACATTATGGAGTTCTTATGGAAAAATTGTTCGGCTATCTTTATCAGGTGGAGAGCCAAAGACTTTGATTGTGAAGAATATATTGTTACCAACAGAATCAAATCATCCTAGAGGTTGGAACACAAATCAATCTCATCTTCGTAAAATTAAATCTTACCAAGTAGAAGTAGAGTGGTATCAAAAATGGGCGGATCGATGTTCTGCCGATTGTCGTGTTCCTAATTGTTATTACACAGAGTCAATGGGAGAGGAGCATACCATTATCTTGGAAGACTTAGATGTTGCTGGATTCCCAATTAGGAAATCTTCATTGAATCAAGAGGAAGCTCAGTTAGGACTAAAATGGTTAGCTAACTTTCATGCTCGCTTTATGAATGAGCTTCCTAATAATCTATGGAAAGAAGGTACTTATTGGCATTTAGCCACAAGGCCTGATGAATTAGCTGTAATGGAAGACGGAAAATTAAAAGAGATGGCTTCAAAATTAGATCAAGTACTTCGTGAATGTCGATTCCAAACGATTATTCATGGAGACGCGAAAGTGGCTAATTTTTGTTTCTCAAAAGACATGAAGCAAATTGCAGCTGTAGATTTTCAATATGTCGGAGGAGGCTGTGGAATGAAAGATGTTGTTTATTTTTTGGGAAGTTGCTTAAGTGAATTCGAATGCGAACAGCATGAAGATGAATTGTTACAGTATTATTTTAAGGAGTTAGAAATTACGTTGATTCAACAGGGCAAGAAGATGGACTTTAGCTCTTTAGAACAAGATTGGAGAACAATGTATTCCATTGCTTGGGCTGATTTTACTCGTTTTCTATTAGGCTGGATGCCAACACACCAGAAGATAAATAGATATAGCCTGAAAATGATAGAGCGCGCAAGCTCGTTACTCTAAAAAAATACTGTATTCGAATTAGAAGGAGATAATAAAATACATGTTTTTTTATATTGGTATAATCATATTAGTAGAACGATAGCTTAAGTGCTTTGGATAGAATTACTTAATTAGTGATTTAATTGAACGCTTTAAATGATCAATAGTTTACTTTTAAATGAGACCCTTATTACCCTAATATTTTAGAGATGAATCAATCTGAAAAATAGCCTAATTTAATATTTTAATGACTGAGCATCAAGGGAATATTTGCTACTAATAATACATCCACACTTAGGAGTTCTATTCTATCGCTGTACTTTGACAGTACTAAATTGTTAAATCATACTTATGCTCTCAGATCTCTATACACTGTTTCAGAAAAATGCTTGAAGGTTCCAAGTATACCATACATTTGAACTTAGTCAAGGACCTACTGATTATTTAGGTTTGAAATAGTTGCTAATTGCATCTGCAGCCAATTGATGTGCAAATTCATTGGGATGAGCATCGTATTTATTTACAGTAAGCTCCTCTCCTAAATATGGCCGATAAGTTTCTAAAAGATCAATGTGCAGTATTCGTTGATCTTTCCAGAATGCCTGAAGTTTATGATGTACGGGTAGGAATGAATAATTTTCTATTTCAGTTTGGAGAAAAGGAAAAGTAACCACCATCATGACAGCATTTTGACCTTTTACCAAATCAATCATTTTACGAAGTGCTAATTTTTGATTTTCCCAAATTTGATCTTTATAAGCATCTAAAACAAAATTGGTGTAGCCTTGCATTTTAGGGTTCATTAAAGCAAATAATCGAAAGGAGAAAAAATTAATGAAATAGCTATTGCGTTCAATGAAACTTAAGTTTTTATTGAATGCTTGTATTTCAGAGTAGTTCTTTTTACCTCTAGGAATAAAGTAATCAATATCATTCAAACAGTAGGCTAGCAGTACAATATCAAATTGATAGTCTTGCTTTATCAATTTGTTCAAAGTGATGAGTTGGGAGCCTGAACTAGAACCGTTGGCCGCAATAATATGAACTTCCATATTGGGATACATTTTGCGCAATCGGTTTCCAAAACGATCGTCTACTTTTTCTACACCATGTCCAGCCGTAAAAGAATCTCCTATAATTGTTACTCTTCTTTTCTCTGGATAAATTCTAGAATTATAATCTATATTATCTCTAAGTGACTGTTTATTTACATTATAGTGTCTTTTAATCCACCGCTGAGAAATTTTATTGATTGAGAAGGAGTCAGTTGTATCAACAAAAAAACGGTAATATGTTTCTCCGCTTATGAAAATAATCGATAAAAGGGAAAGCAGCAGTACTAAATTCCAAGAAACTACGTAAACTTTTACAGAGGAGAGTTTTTCTTTTAATCGATAAAGTAAAATCGGCAAAAGAATGAATAGTATAGAAATA
>JAESST010000138.1 GCA_016763995.1 Flavobacteriales bacterium
CAAGAATCAGATGAATTAAAACTACTTTTGCTTGATCAATTTCAATTCTCCTTGCCCACCATCTGAACTTAAAATAATTGTGTACAAGCCATTGGCTAGTTCATCGCTCAATTCAAAGTTTAGCTTATTCTCTCCTTTAGCAAGTTTCACCGCTTCTTCTTTTACCAACTTTCCATTTACATCGATAATTCGAAGTATAGCTGAAGAAGGGCGACTATTGGTAATTACTAAATTGAAATACTTCTGTACAGGGTTAGGATAGGCTTTCAATTCAATGTTGCTAACTTCTGGAAAAGGGAATAATTCGATCGATAACAAATGTCTAGGAACAGCCTCAAAAACATTACTTTGTAATCTTCCAACTTCAGTATTCCTCACAACTACTTTAGATAATGATATGCGCTTTAATGCAGTAATTTCTTCTATCGTAAATGCAGGGTCGTTTTCGTAGTAATAACGATCTCCATCTCTTAAATGCTCAAACTGCAATTTTAGAATTTCATGCATTCCTTCTCCCATCAAAGAATTAGGTAAATGATCTTCGCTCATAAATCCAATCCAAGGGTCAACATCGTTGATGTCGGCATATACTGATTGTAAACTCGTTCTTAAGGTATCGTTACTCGTTAAATCTTGAAAAGAGCTGTGAGAACTTAAGCCTAAATCTCTCCTAATCTTGTTGTAATCAGGCAAACCTCTTTCTCTTGCTCTAGCAATGTTGATCGACAATAAGTCTAAACCACCTGAGCCAGGAGGTCCAAAAAGGAAATTCCGAAAGTCATCCATTATTAATGGATCTACAACTTGATGTTTCTGAGATGCCAAACCTCTGAAGTATGGGGCTATTCCTCCTTCATCTTTAAGAAGTGAAGGCTTAAAGAACCCGTGTCTCAAATCTATTGCACCAAATGAAATGGAATCTCCATTTTCTTCTGAACGAATTAAACGACCGTTCAACATAGTATGTCCAAAACGATAAGCAGCAGCCGAAAAAGCATTCAAAATGTTCGGATTCACTGTTGGATCGTAGCTTGAGTAAGGCGCTAATTGCACTCCCATGTTGGGTAAAAACTCTTCGTAAGTAATGACTTGCATTTCTGCTCCAACAATTTTCCGAGCTCGTTGAAAGAGCAATTCGTCATTCCAATTAGGGTGTGCATTGACCAAAGAATCGCAAATTAGATTATGCTCTCTTACCCACAGGGTATGGAAAGCAGTTAAACCTGGTTGCTCGTTTGCTCTTATATCTCCTGCAACGAAAAACTTTGTAGGCTCAGGATGTCCGCCAACTACCATAAAAGGAACTGATGGATCAATGGCACTGCCAAACTCCCCGTCAATAGTATTCCAAGGCAAAAGCTTTCCAGCAGAAACTTTTAACTTCCCTTCTGTATTTGTTCGTAACCAATCTGCACGAGCATCTTCGCTACCATATACTGCAGAGGCATCAATGTAACTTGTTATATCGTTGATAAAACGTCTTGGATTATTCTTGCTCGTTCCGCTACTAGTATCTGAAATGGAACGAAACATTTTAATTTTCACTTGACCTGTACAGTTCGGGTCAAACATTGGTTCGCAACTAGGAATATCTATGTCGTTAACTTCATTCTTATTGTCATCATTTAAGTTAATATCATGATCGATAAATTGTCCCCAAGCCCAAACAAAATCACTTAAACCTAATTCGTTAGGCATAAAGCTTTGTTGACTCCCTAGGGCGTTACTCACATTTCGAGGATTATCTCTAAATACACCACCAGCAATACTAATAGAATCAGAAAAACCATTACTCACATAAGTCCTGAAATGTCCTTTTGCTATTCCCCAATTTGTTTGAGAAATGTTGTTGCCTGTCCCATCAAATGAGCGGTTAGTTTGAGAAAACAGTCCGCTTGCTGACAAAAAACAAGTAATAAGACCCAATGATTTAAAATTCATAACTCTGAATATCAATTAATAACACATTAACAAGAAGACTTCTGTGGTATTTTAAAAGTAGAGAAATTGATTCTTATTTCTTAGTCTTATCCTAGATTCTTAACTGAAATTATTTCAAGCTCTTCTTGATGATTTTAAAACCCCAATCGTAATGACTAGATGTATTAGAAATTAAATAAGCTCCCAATGAAGTAGATCCTGTCCAAGCGTAGCGTTTTTTCTCAAACAATTCTTCTTCCGAATGCTTCTCGATCAAGTCCATTATCTTCGTAAAAGAGGCATTGAGCATTTCTTTCACCTCTGCTAAAGGAATTGTCATATATTTCGCATTAATCACCTGATTTAATTCCTTGGTCATTTTCCAAGTATAGCCTTTGGCTGGCATTTCAGGTTTCTCCCCTGCCATTCCTATTTGATACCACTCAAAAAGCATCAAATGCCAATGGTGTAGATGTGCTAAAACATCTCTTACATTTCTATTTAAACTTCCTTCAGGAAAACTATTTTCTTGATCTTTCAATGGCATACCATTGACTTGATCTACCAGTTTATGAAAATTGGTATTCGCCGCTTGGACAAGTTCTGATTTGTTGGTTGGTTTTGGCATGAGACTGATTCTTTGATGTATAAAATTAATGAATACAGCAATAAGCTATTCTATCAAATTATTATACAGATTCAAAATATTGTATAAATAGTGATGCCTCACAAATTTCTGCGTAGGGCATATCTAAATCATAAAAGCTTATTTTAGTTTTATGATGCAACATATCATTTCTAATTCTCAACTGCAGGTTAGCGTTTTAAGCAAAGGCACTGAAATCTCTAGTATACAATCACTAAAAACTGGCACTGAATATATGTGGAATGCCGATCCAGCTTTTTGGGGAAGCCATGCACCGGTACTTTTCCCTGCAATTGGTTCATTTAAAGATGGAGAGTGTTCTATCAATGGAGAAATTTATCGCATACCCAAGCATGGTTTTATTCGACACAATGAAGATATTAGCTTATGCCAAAGCACAGCAACTGCCTTACATTTTCAATTGGAATATTCTGAAAAAACACTCGCCATGTTTCCTTTTAAATTCAGGTTTCATATTTCATTCGAATTGCACGAGAACAAATTGACGATTTCTCATAAAGTGGAAAATTTAGATGATAAAGACATTCACTTTTCCTTAGGCGCCCATCCTGCTTTCAACTGCCCTATTCATGAAGGAGAAGAATATTCCGATTATTATATTGAATTTGAAGAAAATGAAACCGCAGCAAGAACCTTACTCTCTTCCAACGGCTTAATCACTGACAAAACCGAATTAGTATTGAAGGATACAAAAACTCTACCCCTACATTCCGATTTATTTAATGACGATGCTTTGATTTTTAAAAAGTTAAAATCTCGGAGAGTGAGTTTAAAAAGTAAAAAATTCAAGCAAACTATTAGCTTGAATTTTTCCGATTTTAAGTACTTAGGCATTTGGGCAAAACCAAATGCTCCGTTTGTATGCATAGAACCTTGGCTGGGTATTGCAGATCATGAAAATACTGACGGTAATTATCTAAAAAAGGATGGCTTGATTACTTTACCTCAAGCCCAATCCTTCTCCGCGGAATATTCGGTAGAGATTGAGGAGTGATGAGTGATATTTGTTGTATATAGATCACTAGTCTTTAAAGTGATCTTCCAAAGCCATAGTCACATTTGCATATAACTGTGTGTAAAAGCTATTTTTTCTACCATCCCTAGCTATCTTAACACCTCCAGACTTCAATTCCTTTATTTCATACGTTCTATTCTCTTTCTTAAGTTCTCGATCTTTTTATTTAAGTCGACCTTATAATTAACCTTCATAACTTCTAATCTATTAAACTACTCTTAAACATTGAAGTCTATTATTTTCAATCTTAGTTAAGGCATCATTGCCTTATCATCAAATCGGACCATCTGAGAAGGAGTAGGTTTTCCATTGCTATCAATGTAAAACAACATGTAATACCCAGGTGGAATTAATTCCTCTTGCATGTTAGGGGTAGTAAAAGTCACTGTATTTTTGTTTGTGCTTTCCACATCTAATTGAACAAAGTGCTGTCCCATGTCCCAATTGTGCGTAAAAGAAGGTAGCTTTAGTAAGACTACTTCTACTTTCTTTTCACCAGCATTTTTAGGCATGTCTTTTAAAGTCAAACGGTATTTATTTTTGCTAGCTAACAGATAATAAGGTTTAGCTCCAATGTTCTTTTTAAAGGTAGTTTTTGCATTACTCAAGCGATCTAAGCCTGCAATACGAGTGCTATCTTTATTGATGTGCATGTAGGGTGGCGAGAAGATCTCTGCCGTCCAATTTTCGGTTGGCGTAGTTTGCATTCCTTTTTGAGCTTTAGCCATTTGACCGTCTCTATAGAAATACATATCAATATCAACTAAATCTAGATCTGGTTTGGGTTGTCCTTTTCGATTCTGATCTTCAGGATTAGGAAAAATTTGCTGTACCGAAGCTCTTGCGCTGTTTCCACCTGCTACCCATACATTACCATCAGGCATTAGCAAAGCCGCATTGTGATACAAACGGGGTTCTACCGCAGCGCTCATTCTCCTTTTGGTATAGCGCTTAAACTTTCCGTTGATATAAACTGGGGTCAATAGAATAGGATAAAACACTGGACCATAGAAATCATAATTACCTCCATTAATAATCAATACTTCTTTGGTTGGCAAAACAATAGCTGTAAGCATGGTTCGATCCGCCTCTATTTCTGTGCCCAAAAAATTGTCGTTCTGTGTCCACCTCTGCTCTTTTAGTATATCTTCTTTAAACCAAAATTGTTCTCTTTTTCTACTACCACGTCCGCCTGCAAAGTGAGTTGGAGCTTTGGCGTCTAATGGTAATAATGTACCAGGAGAATTAATTTGGCCTCCTAATATCGTTAAGTTTTTGGTGTTTGGATCCTTATAAGAGGTGCCATAAGAAGTCACCGTATCTTGACGATCTGGTCCATAGGTAAAAGATACATCAGGATTCTCCGCATCGCCCTCTACAGTCATAAAATAGGTTTTCTTAGTCTTTCTCATATAGGCTGCATCTGTAGTTCTTAAACTCACCCAATCGCCTTCACGCGTCAAGTAAATTTTATTTTTGGTCATCAAGTAACTGTTCGGATACAATTTAAAGGCATCGTATAAATTATCTTCAATACAAGTTGAATCACAATCACAGGGCAAGGGGAAATCATTCAAACCTGATCTTGACTCCCAAGAATCGTGAAATTCTGCATCGATGCAATCTGTCGGTTTAAATTTTTCATAAATTCTCGTCATAAACGGGCTGTTCGGCTTTGTTTTTACATCTACTGACTTCCATGCATTTTGAGGATGATCATAGCTAAATTTATAAGGATCAAAAAATTCAATATAAGGATTGATCTCAAAACGGTACATTCTCGGGAAACCTTTATCAAATCCTACAAAACCACTAAATATGGTAAACCTTCCATCTAACATAGGCACAATGCTTGGGTACCATCTCCCTCTTTTCATAAAACCAGAAAATTTCCAAGGATAATTGGCATCGCCTTCTTCAGGCATAATTCTCCAATCCACCTTCTTCCAGTCAATTTCTAATTCTTTTTGCCAATCGAATATATAACTGCTATTGGTTCCTGTTCGGTATGGGAAATAGTATTGAGTTCCCCCAATAAATAAAGGATTTCCATCAGGTAATTGAAGGTGAGCGCTACAGAAAAGGTCGCTTGGAACAAAATGACTTGTATCTTTTGGATCGTTGACCGGAACAGGATGCGGAACTCTATAAAATGAATTATCAGAAGGGTCATAAATTGCCGTATTGTTCACCAAATCATAGTAGTTCTTTTTCCGAATGTTTACCCAATTCTCCTCATTTTTTGGTTTAATACTATTTCTAAAAGGGTCATCATAAAGGTTAAATAAACCTATTCCTGCAGTAGGGTCTGGGTAGTTGGGGTAGGATTCTACATCCTTATAATTTCTCCAACTACTCCCACTACTCATCAATATTTTTCCGGAAGGCAATAAGACATTGTGCACGGTTTGCATACCCAAAATACGGCCAATCGCTGCCCCATCAATATGAGGAATTACTGAGTTCCAACTACCGTAAACCTTAGCATCAGCATCTAAACTCGTATCTCGCTTTTTTTTCATGGCTTCTAAAAATTTAGAATCCATTCTCATGCCATGATATTTATCCTTGCTTTTAGAATCGTGCTGATGATTATTGTGATCGTGCTCTTGGGCCTTGCTCTCAAATAAACAGTTAAAAAATAGAAAAACTAAGATAAGAAGTCCTGTTTGCCCGTTGATTTTAATTGACATGTGTAGTAGATATTAGTAGTTAGTAATTTTTATAGTGTAACAAATATATACTTTATGGGCCATTAAGTAAAATATTATCTTCTTAATTATAAGTAAC
>JAESST010000139.1 GCA_016763995.1 Flavobacteriales bacterium
GTTTTTTCTTGTCGATTTTCTAACTCTAACCGTTTTGCTTTCAACTCTAGTTTCTCATGCTTTTGTTTCAACGTATAGCGGTTGAAGAAGAATGCACTTATACTTATTAAAAGAGAAACTCCCAATAACAACAACAATTGATTTTGTCTTTGTTTCTCAAGTTGAATCTCTTGGTTCGCAACCGTTAATTTTTGAACTTCTTGTTCTTTTTCAAGGACAATAATCTGTTGATCTTTTTGACGAACCTTATATTCAGCCTCTTTTTGAATTAATAAGTTACCAATATTTATATTCGCTAAACTATCTTTTATAGAAGTGGCGAGCTTATAGTAGAAAAGCGCCTCTTTATGTTGTTTCTGTCTTGCCTTTATATTGGCCAATATTTTAGCTGACGCCATAATACTTTTAGGTAAGTCAAACTCTTCCCCTAACTTTATTGATTTAGTGGCATTGGCTTCAGCCTTGGATAATTCATTTAAATTCAAATATGCATTGCTGAGATTGTTTAGTTGCACTGTTTGCTTTTTAGGAGATTTTAAAGACAGACCTACTTTAATTCCTTTTTTGAAATAAGTAACAGCTGTTTTCCAATCACCGATATGTTCGTATTGCTTCCCAATTTCGTTTAAACAACTTGCTAAAGTTATAGGTCCTAAGTTCACTTTCTCAATTATGGAGAGTACTTTTTGGTAAGAATTTAAGCTCTTCTCATGCTTGCCCTGTGCACAATATAATTGGCCAAAATTATTTAATGAACTCACTTCTAGCTCGTTGCTTTTTTGATGGATACTAAGTTCTTTTAATTTATTAAAATATACTTCAGCTTTGTCTAATTGATTTAAGTCACAATATAATCGGCCAATGGCCCCCATTGTTTTTGCGATTCTCGTGCTATGATTTAGAGCTTCGTATATTTCTAATGTTTCGAATAATAGATCAATTGAGGCTTGATATTTTTCTAATCGTCTTAGAGCATTGGCATATTCATACAAACCATAGGAGAGAATATTTAAGTCAGAAGATTTGCGTAAGAATCCAATTGCTTTTTCATAATAGAAAGATAAAGAGTCTGTTTTTTTTTGAGCTTCAAAGTAAGAAGCAATCCCAATTAAACTAAAGGAAAGACCAACGGTATCTTTTAATTCAAGCTGCAAATGAGAGGCCTTTATATTTAGCTCATGAAAACGCTTATACTCTCCTTTGCGTTCGTAAATTCTGCTTAAATAGTTATAAGTTTTTGCTAGCCCTTTTTTATCGCCAGTTTCCTCTTGAAACTTAATCGCTTCGTTATACCTTTCAATAGCAATCGTATAATTTGATTGTCTTTGGGCATAAGAGCCAAGGTAGAAATTTGATACCCCAAGGATCCTTTTATAATATAAATCCTCTTCATTACTTAAAGAAAACGGCATATGTTCAATTGCAATGTTTTTTGAGAGTGAATAATAATATATTGCTGAGTCTACGCTTATATAAGAGATTAACTTTCCAATTTGTATGTAATTATTAGCTTTTATTGAATCTTCTTGAGTTTGGCTAATTAGCAAATAAAGAGAGTCAAGCTGTTCTCTTCTATCATTACTTGAATTATTTTGTGATTGACTAAGGAAAACAAAAAGAGATAGAGAGGTGGCAAGTAGTAGTAGTTTTTTCATCGATAACATATTGAAAAATAAACTTACCAATCTAAAAGCCTTAATGCTAATTGTTTCGTGCTAATAATTCATTATTATATAGCAATGAGAGCATTTAAAACATATGCTGACACTTGGGGATTTATATCAGCCTAATTTTACGAAATCTTATAAAAGTATCACCGAATCAGACAGTTATTCCATTTTCAGAGTAAGAATTGGAAAATCCATTGTATTTCATGGTAACAGTCTGAAAGGTGGATTAAGGTTTGAATTCTTTTTTTTTCTTTTTGCCCCTCTAAGCTCATTTTTAAACTATCTGCATGAGATTGTTTATAATACTGGGCATTCGAAATAAAAGGAAGAAGTAAGAAACTTAAGAAAGCAATAAAACGCATAATGTAGTAGAATAGGAAGATCGGATGTGGTAATATAGACAATAAAGAGACTAAAATTATTCCTGAAATCTTCTTAACAATCTCCTAATAAGGAAAATAAACTCATTTATTCCTTGAGTCACGATCCAAGTCTACAAAATTGCGAGATATAATTGATTGATTGATTAAAAGATAAATAAGTTTTAAAAAATATGTGTTGACATTAAAGAAATATGTGTTGACATAACTTAAAGTGGTGCGAATTTACTTTTGATGAAATCCAACATATTGATAATCAGAATATATATGTTAACTAAAATTTACACTATGAAAAGATTAAAAATTAGAATCAAATTATTAATGGGTACAACTGCTTTGCTTTTTTCTACCTATTCAACTGCGCAACTTCCTCCAACTAGCCTTGATGTTTCAATAATTCCTGGTAGTCCCCAACATGTTGGTAATTCTGCTGTAGGAAATTATTTATCAGTCTCATGCTGGGATGGTACTACACCAGAGATATATTGGGAAACACCAATGCTTTCTGGCACGATCCCTATATCGGAAACATTGGATATTTCAATACAAGACCCAGATATAGTTGCATTTCCGGGGAGTGAGAAATTTTGCGTGGTGTATCAAAAAGGAGGGCATATTTATGCTGAATTATGGGCTCCTGTAGGCTTGACATATTCTATTATTGAAGGTCCTATTATGATTAGTAATGGCAAGCCATACAATTTATATCCAAATGTCGATCAATTGGAAAATGGTGCTGCTTTTGTTTGGCAACAAAATGGAGAAATTAAGGGGAGATATTGGGATTTAACAGTTGGAGGCTTAACAACCCCTTTAGCTCTAGGAGGTGAAGTGTTGATCTCAAGATGTTTCCCTAAAGTATTTTCAACAGAATATACTAATCGAGAGCCCGATGTATCAGTTTATCGATCAGGCGGACAAGATGTCGCCAATGTTGTTTTTATCAGTTATGATTATGATGCAAATACAGAGAATCTAATAATACAACGTCTAGATTTAGACGATTTTTATGTGGGACTACCTGTTAATTGCTCTGAATGGAGTGAATTAATGCCATCTGTGGCTGATCCTTATAGGTATAATAATCCACGTGTCGCTTCGCCAAAAATAGGGAGTGCAGTTGATTTTACAGATTGTGAGACAGTTGTTAGTTTAACAACAGCAGGCTTTTGTGGCACACAGCAAATTATAGGAATTAATGGTGCCGGAGCAACGCCCGTTTACAACCCTATTCTGTTAAATAATACATCGGATGTTCAATATCACATGAATGCATTTCCAGTGGTAAGTTATAACGAATGTGGAATAATAGTAGAATGGGAATATTCTGCTACTAGTTGCATTATTCCTTCTTTCTCTGGAAACATTGTTTTGGCACGTCATCTGAATTATTCTGGCATTCCCGCTCCACCTTATTCCGCAGTAAACTCAAATATGTTTTCAACAATGGCGAGACCTGCAGTAGCAAGTAGATATAGAACTACAGATGACAATATCTATTCAACATATACAGACGGGTTTTTTATGTATCAGAGATACAGTCTTTGTACGAGTTTATTTATGCGTAAGAAGAGCATTAGTAATCAAGAAATTGAAAAAAAATCAGAATTCTCCTTTTATCCTAACCCAGCCAATGATAATCTAGATATTAAGATGATTCTTGA
>JAESST010000140.1 GCA_016763995.1 Flavobacteriales bacterium
CAAGATATTTTTGTCCAAAAATTGGATACAAATGGCAGCTTTCTTTGGGCAAGAAGAGTTGGAGGGACCGGAGCTGAACAGATCGGTTCTATCAGTACGGATGCTTCAAAAAACATCTACCTAACTGGTTATTTTACAGGAACAGCAGATTTTGATCCCGGGACTGCCACTAATAACTTAACATCCTCTGGAGCTGCTGATATTTTTATTTTAAAAATCAAACAATGCGATAATACAACTTCTACCCTTAACGATTCTGCTTGTTATGAGTTCCTTTCTCCAAGCGGTAAACTATGGACTAGTAGCGGAATATATAAGGGTACCATTCCAAACAAATCACGTTGCGATAGCCTTATCACAATAAATTTAATTATAACTTCTAGAGATTCTATTCAGATAAATGTATGTTCAGAGTACAACTCCCCAAGCGGAAAATATCTTTGGAACAGCTCCGGAACTTATATAGATACTGTAAATAAGGCAACTGGTTGTGATAGTTTGTATGTTGTTGAATTAACGATTTTAGAAACCCAATCGGAGCAATTTATTATTGCTTGCGATTCATTTGTTTCTCCAAGCTCTAACCATATTTACTTTACTTCAGGAATATATAATGATACCTTGTTGAATTCTAATAATTGCGATAGCATTCTTAAAATTAACCTCACTATTCATAACAGTTATTCCACAAGAGATACTATTATCAGGTGTGATGACTATCTATCACCTTCTGGGAAATTCTTATGGACGAGTAGTAATGATTATTTAGATACGCTTTTGTCAGTTGAAGGATGTGACAGTATATTAGTTATCCATCTTATTATCAATTATAGTGATTCAATAAATCAAACTATTAGTTCATGTGATTCTATTATCTCTCCTAGTGGGAAATATATTTGGAGGTTTTCAGGTAATTATACCGATACACTTTCTAATTCGGATGGATGTGATAGTATCCTTTTTATCAACCTAAGCATAAATTCAAGTTACTACAGTCATCGAACTGATTCAATATGTGTAGGAGATAGTAGCTTTATCTTCGGGTTTTATAGAAAGATGAACGGAACTTTCTATGACAGTCTTCAAACAATAATGGGCTGCGATAGTATTATGTCTGTGACTTTGAGAATCGACTCTAATTATAATATCACGCAAAACCTATCGATTTGTATAGGAGATAGTATTCTTCTCTATGGGATTTATCAAAATACTGCAGGAATATATGTTGATAGTTCACAAAGCATAAAAGGCTGTGATAGTGTATCTAGTACCGTACTCTCTATAGGACTAATGTATTCAATTAGTCAATCATTAAATCTATGTCAAGGAGATAGTTTATTCTTAGGAGGAAATTATATAAAGAGTTCTGGTGTTTATATTGATAACTTATTAAGTAAACACGGCTGCGATAGTACCGTTACAACTACAGTTAGTTTGTATAATACTTATTCTGCTCATCAGGGAAACAATTCTATTTGCGTTGGCGATAGTTTTTTAATTTACGGCATATATAGAACGATTAATGGAACTTACTACGATACTTTGCAGACAATTAATGGTTGTGATAGCATTTTTTCAATGAATCTAACAGTTAATACAATTACGTCTAGTACCACTTTGAAAACTATTTGTCGGGGGGATAGTATGCTGATTGGAGGTGTTTATAGAAGTGTTGTAGGCAGATATACAGATTCATTATTAAATAAAAATGGCTGTGATAGTATTGTTAATATTAACTTGCGATTTACTCCATTAGATTTAACTGTTCAAAATAATTCCCCAATATTAATTGCGAATTCGATAAGTGTTAGTTATCAGTGGATTGATTGTAATAATGGAAATGCACCCATAGCAGGAGAGACTAATCAAAGCTTTGTAGCTACTTCAAATGGAAATTATGCAGTTGAAATGACAAAGTTTAGTTGTATAGATACTTCTTCTTGCTACTCAGTTGTAATTGTTGGTGTTATAGAAAATAACTTTAACAATGAACTGATTCTTTTCCCGAATCCTACAAATGGTGATTTCTCAATTGATCTGGGTAAAACTTACTCTTCAATAACTATAACTATTTCAGATGTAGGCGGTAAACTAATTCAATCGAATAGCTATAGTGATAGTCAATTATTGAATCTTAAAATTGAAGAACCTGCGGGGGGATATTTATTGATGATTGAATCTGCAGGCAAAAAGGCTGTACTTCGCTTGATAAAAGAATAAGGAGATATCATGTAAAAGTTAAACAACAGTTTTTACTTCAACTGATTTGTTTTCGCCAATTGCTTCGTCTGATTCTCTTTCTATTTCAAGCTCAGAATTGTATTTTTTTGAGTTCTTTTAAATAAGAGTTACTAACTTTCAACTCTAGATTTCCAATGATTACAGAATTTTTTGACTTTGTGGTAATTTGATCAATTCGAATAATATATGATCTATGGATTCTAAGGTATTCCATTTTGTCAGGTATCAGTTCAAAATAATCACCAATCTTAAATCGAGCTATATGCTTCTTGTTTACAGTATGTATTTCACAATAGTTTCCAGCAGATTTTATATATAAAATATCGTGACAGGCTATTTTAATATCTTTTCCTAATTCTCTTATGACGATGTATTTTTCTTTTCTTTTTAACTTTCTAATTAGTAATCGAAATAGTTCATCCAACACAATCTTATTATAAGACAGAATCTTTAACTTAAGAACTACATAAATCATTAATATAAAGAACAGACATATAACTCCAATAAACCAAGCAGTGAAATAAAAAGGGGGAGCAATTATTACATCAAAACTAATTTCTTCTTCCCAAGTTTCGCCATCGACCGAAGCTTGAATAATTAAGCTATAATTGCCAGAAGGAATAGCAGGATAGTTTAAAGATCTAGATTTGGTGTAATTCCAATCATTCTCTAGGTTTTTAAGTTTATATCTATATAAAAGGTCATCATTGTTTTTAAATGATATCGCTAGATATTCTACAGAAAGCTTATTCTGATAATACTTAAGTTTATTTAATTTACTGGTAGGAATAACTTCATTATTCACACTAAATGAAGTGAATCGAAGATAATGGGACTCTTCGTAGACTTTATTAAAGGGGTTTTTTATGATTTTGAATAGGCCAGATCGTGTTCCTACCCATAATGTATCCTTTATCAGTTCCAAGTCGGTTACATCATAATTACTCATAATTACTTCGGAATCAATAGTCCAGATTTTATCACTGAGTATTAGTTTATTAATTCCTTTGCTTGAACACACCAAAACAGTAGAATCATTTTCTATAAATAACTCATTAATTGTGTTACTTTTCAAGCCTTCATTTATACTAAATTGCTCTATACTATTGTTATATTCAATAAATAGACCAGACTCGAAAGATCCATAAAAGATATAATTTCCAATACACTCAATATCTTCTATCCTAGTATTTAATTGTGAATTATCATGTTTAATTAAATTAGAATCAAGGCCTATTTTGTATATCCCATCTGCTGTAGCTAGAACAATAGATTCCTTGTTTCTTGAAATAGAGTTTAATTGGAATTCAAAAACATTCGAGTCAATAAAATCATGTATCTCGGTAAAGTAATTTTGTAAATTGGTATTGAATCTGGTGTATCTAAATTGAAAACTGTTCTTATAAAAATCAAAATTGCTAACATCATTCCAATTGAGATCCATTTCTGTATCATAATAAGAAGATGGAATAATTATGCCTTTTGATTCAAGTTTGTAGCTTATCTTGTTGTTATTTAGTTGATAAATCCCTAGATTGTAAATTGATACCCATAAATTATCTTGTGAATCAACTGCTAGTTTATGGATGTACTTATTGGTAAATTGATTTAATTCAACTATTTCTTGACTCTTAGTATAGAAAATACCTTTACTTATGGTACTAAACCATAGGCCTCCTTCATTATCCTCATGCATAAAAGTTCCAGAAACTTCTTTTAGATAAGTCCGTAGTACATTAGCCTGCATGTCATATACAATAAATCCTCCGTACTCGTATGATACCCAAAATTCATCTGTCCTATATGATCCTATATTCAAGACATTTAAATCATTGTGGATGATTTTTATTAAACTATCTTTTTTCTTTAGGTAGACTTGATTGCCATTCGAGAAAATGCTGTGCCCATTAATCTGTTTGGTATGTGTGTAGTCTGCATTGTATACTTGTTGCCATGAGATCAACTTTCCTCCACTAATTTGATTTACTACGGTTCCTGGAGATTTATTTAAATATCCAAAATAGTGCCCCTCAATTTGCTCTATTTGTTGTGAAGCCAAATAATCTTCCTCTTTACAAGCTGGCAATGTATCTTGTACATTTGATGCAGAATCAATCGAGATAAAACCGAATAGACTTGAATAAGATAAAAGAAGCGTTTTATTTTCTAAAATTAAAAGGTCTTCAGGGGGAGTATTTTTAGGGGCTAGTTTATTTAAAAGGAGATTGTTTTTATAGGGAATGAATCGATAGTCAATTGTATTGAAGTGGAATAATGTATTGTTAAAAGTAGTGCACCATATTTCACCGTTTTCTTGTGGGAAAAATTTAAAAACAGTGTTGGAAGTAATTCCATCACTTGTAGAAAAATTTTCAAACTCATAACCATTATATCTTGATATCCCTCTATCGGTTGCAAACCATATGTAACCATTATCATCTTGATATATATCATAGACTTGAAGGCTTGGCAATCCATCATGTGGCCTAAAATTTTTATATACGGGTTCTTGAGCTAATGCGCTTAAAGACAAAAGAACATTTAGTATTAAAATTGTCCAGTTTTTATTGGTCCATTTCATTTGACTTCAAAGATATAACTCGTACTCAATTTAGTCCAGAAAAATAGTCCAATTTATAGGAATAGGGATGAAATGCACTTGTAATAGTGACGAAATGAGGTAAAATAAAAAAAGTCATCTAACTACCTTTGGAGAAATAAAACTCAACTAACAAATTCATAATTAGATTCAAAATTGATAAATACGATGAATACTACTAATAGAGTTTCCATCGAAAACTAAAATAGCTCTTAAACTATAACTTATGACTAATCTCTTTAACAACAAACTAATTCTACTCGTAATACTTATTTTAATTGCTTATACCTCAAGTTCGGCATGTAGAATTTCAGCTCAATTTGGAGCATCCAATAATACTCCTATAATGGGAGAGACTGTTATGTTTATGAATACCAGTGTAGGAGCAACTACATACGAGTGGCAGGTAGATGGCTTTACCGTATCTACCAATAGAGATTATAGTCATTATTTTAATGGGGTAGGTGTTTTTGAAGTTAGCCTGATTGCCTATGGAGGACAAAGATGTAAATCAGAAGTAAAACAGAGTTTTCAAGTCATTCGCACCCCAAGAGTGCTTGATAATCGTATAAAAGAGCTAAACTCTTTGCCAGACAGAAATGGTCAACGAGAAGAAATTAAGATTTATGATCGTTTTGGGAATGACTATGTTTGGGATGATATAAGAATTCCAAACAATACTTGGGCTGCAGGTATATTTGTCTTGCATTTTGATGATGAAGATATTCCTGTTCAAAATGGGTCCGGATTTGATGATGCTACTGCTGGGACATTTTTCCCAACCCTAGGACAGGATAGAAGGGAAGTCTTAATACAGGTGTTTGAAGATATTTCAGCCTTATTAGTTAGCAATAGCTTACCTAGTGGCTTACCTGATCCTTATGTAAATTTAGGCACCACGGTAGAAATAAGGATTTCTACTAATGTATACAATGGCAACCCAATGCCAGCTTCTGCTTTGGGAGTTGCTGGGTCTTACTATCTAGATTATCCTGGAATGGGAATCGGCTATGGAGCAGTTTGGAAAACGATCACTACAGGTGTAGATGCCTATTATGGAATGGCCACTAACCCTATGTTTCATGGTATATTAGCAATTAACTTGAATCACAATTGGTACTTAGATTTATCAAGTTCTAGCAGTATTACGCCCAGCCAACACGATTTATATAGGGTTGTAATGCATGAAGCCATGCACATGCTTGGCATTGCTTCGGCAATTGATGCGAATGGGACAAGCATATTAGCGAATGGAAATTACTTTCCTTATGATGAGTTCTTGACTTCCAATGGCGTTCCACTGATTACTTCTACATCCAATTGTTATGATACTCAATTTACGGGTTCGATTAGTAACCTTACAGGCGGATGTTCTACTGTTCAGTTTACAGGGAATGGAATAAATAATAATAACCATGATTTACACACGCCATCTGTTTGGGCGGGCGGGTCAAGCTTAAGCCATTTTAATTGTGTGAATACAGTTGGGCCGTGCACAATGTCAGGCAATGGCTACATTATGAATTATTGTACTGCAGCTGGTGCGGTACAGCGAATTCCTCACATTAGTGAAGTGGAAACTCTATGTGATTTAGGCTATAATATACAAGGTAATTACGGAAATGGAGACTATACAGCTTCGACTACTAATGGAAGCCCTTATCAAAATTCATGTTCCAATACTGCCGTAGCAGGGGTAAATGATTATAGTGACTTTGTTTCTAATATGCCATATACGGCCCCGATTTTTGAAGTCGTTTCAGATCCAGGAAATACCATCTCAATTGATGGAAGTGATATTCTGGGCAATGATTTTGGTAATCCAGATATTATCTCTTGCATCGAGATTATAACGCCCGGAGGAAACTTAACCAGTTCCACAGTTCCAGTTACTTTTTCTGATTTTATAACCTATGATCCAATAAATTTTTGGTCAGGAATGGCTATTCTGAAGTATAAGCCCTATAATTCTGTCACTAATACCTACGGAAATGTTACATATATCTATATTAATGTTATAGGAGGAACCCCGCCGCCTTGCCCACCAAACTCTTGCAATATAGTTTGTAATGGAGACTTTGAGATCTACGGATGTCAAGGGTGTATGTCTGGGCAACCTATTGAGCTTTTAGCAGGAATAAGTGACCTGCAACTTACTAATGGTGGCTTTGGGTTCAATACTCCGGATATTCGTGGTTCAAGTGTAACTAATAATCTTGCGTATATTATGTTAGCTGGTTTTTCAAATCATCAAGAGGCTCTTTTTCTGCCTTTAAGCGAGCCAATTGACGTAGGATGTACGGTAAGCATTTCATTTGATGCGGCTCAAGCATATCAGGATCCCTCCCGCATAGTTATTCACGCGGCTAATACAAGCCCTTGTCCCTTAGGAGTAAATAGTGCAGGTGCTAATGGTTCTTGTATGGCTACTATAACATGTCCAAGCTTTTCGCCTTTTTGTCCACCCATGGTAGATATGGCCATTACCAACCTCGCTCCAAATTTGGGTTTTATACCGTGGTATGATTTTGAGCCACAGTTACAAAATTATTCAACTACTTGGACCAATAATACAGGAGTCCCTATTACCGAAGGAATATTGATTCGAGTTCAGAATAACCCTGGTATGACTACTGCGGGAAATTACATTGATAACATTGTGATCACTAAGAATTGTGTGAGTCCCGTTACTATTAACTCAACTGCTGTTTTCCCTAACAGTACTCCTTGTTTAGGAAGTTCGGTAAGCATAGATTTCGAGGTTTGTTTGCCTCCTAATGTAGGGTTTAATGCTTATCCAATAAATCTTGCTGTTACTTTTCCAGGAGCTGTAGGCTTTTCATTTGGGAGTGGAGGGGATTTCAATGCTCTAGGAGAAGCCACATTGCCTTTTGGAGCGCTTACTGCTACTAACCCGTGTACTACTTTAACTGTTAATTTGAATTTGCTACCAACTGCCATTGCCGGAGTATCACTTCCTGTAGAATTGACAGCCGGTGCTGGAAACTGCATCGTAACCCCTGGGTCAAATGCCTTAGAAATATTTAGCCCAGGCGTAAGTAATGCATTATCGATCACCAAAACAGTATCTCAAGGGCCTTTTTACCCAGGAGATCTGATAATGTATACCATTACAGTTGAAAATACAAGCCAAACTACAACGGTAACAAATATTCAAATACAGGATCAACTTCCTCCCAATTTAACATCAGGAGGTCAAATTACGGCGAACTTAAATTGGAATTTTTCAACACTACTATCGGACCTATTTGATCTAGGACCGGGACAAAGTGAAATACTTAAATTCCGTACTACCATTAATCCAAGCATGAATTGCGGAACCATTAATAATTGCGCATCAATTATTGTAGCAGATGGAATTTGTAATTTACCTATTACAGATTGCGTAAGCATCTTTGTGAACTCAA
>JAESST010000141.1 GCA_016763995.1 Flavobacteriales bacterium
CAGCTTCAGAAAGAGTAGGATGTGCATGAACTGATTTTGCAATATCTTCGCTGCTTGCCCCAAATTCAATGGCAATAGCGAGTTCGGCAGAAATTTCGGAAACATTTGCTCCAATCATGTGTGCTCCAATAATAGTATCGTATTTTTCTTCTGTTTCGTTTAAATAATCTAAGGTATCTTGTGCAAAGCTCTTGTGATTAGGAGTATCCTTAAAATTTATTTCAATGTTTCTATCAGTTAGCTCTATTGCTTTGGCTGAACTGTCCACGGAGTGTACTTCACTTGCACCAGCTTGTAAAGCGTAAATACTGAAGCCTCCTGAATAACAAAAAGTGTTCAATACTTTTTTATTCTTGGAATACTGCTGTAACAGCTTTCTGTTTTCTCTTTGATCAATAAAAAAGCCAGTTTTCTGTCCGGTTATCCAATTAATCTCAAATTTTAAATCATTCTCAAGAACAATCTGTGGACTTTTTGCTGTACCCAAGATGTAATCATCTTTTTTACCTTCTTCTCCTTGTTGGTGAAGGCTCTTTTGACTTTTAGAATAAACAGCATCTAATGCATCTCCCATAACGGTTTTAAGGCACTCCGCAATTAATTCTAGGGAGTTAGCGAATCCTAAACTGTGCGCTTGCAGAATAGCTATTTTACCATAAATGTCAATAATCAACCCAGGTAATCCGTCGCCCTCTGCATGGATTAAACGATAGCAAGTAGTGATTTTACTATTGGCAAGAGAGAGAGTTTCTCTAAGTTCAAAAGCAGTGGTCAATTTATTAACCCAAAAATTAGCGTCAATCAATTCATTTTTGAAAGTCAACATTCTAACTGCAATACTGCCTTCTGCGAAATGCCCTTGACCTAACACTTTTTCCTTATTGTCAACAACGGTGACAACATCTCCTTCTTTAAGATCATCTTGACCCTCATCTAATACAATTTTATCAATTGCTCCAGAAAAAACCCAAGGATGTTTTCTTCTTAAACTTTCACTTCTTTTAGGTCTTAATACGACCGTTGGATAACCCATTATTTGAATTCTAATCTTAGTTCTCTTGGGCGTAGTCCCATTTCAAATTCTTGCATTCTTCTACTGTCTTCTTTCAATCGCAGATTCATTCTTACTTCTTTTTTCATTTTCTCACTCATTGCACTCTCAAACCGAATAGGAAGACTCTTTTGTGGACTTGTACTAGGTTCTATCTTTGGTTTTTTTGCTTCTTCCGCTAAATATTTGTAGTAAGCATTTACCTTTTGAATTTTTTGCTGTTCTTCAATAATTTGTGCTTGAGTGAGATCTAAAGTGTAAGAAGTTTCTATTTCTAATTCTGTTTCCTCTTCTATTTTAATAATTAAAATAGACAGTTTGAAGGCATTTTTTTCAAAGCCAATGGTTGCATATTGAAATCCATTGTTATCAATTACAGAAAACAATGAATAATCTAGCTTTTCATTGATATCAATCGTATCACCAACAGAAGGGTGAAGGGGATAGACATTTTGAGACAGTACAAATTGAACTAAAAGACAGCTTAAAAATAGAAAAAAGTATTTCATAATTTTATTTATTCAGATTCCTGATCCTCGTTATCAATAGTTTGCTGAGTTTGTATCATAGACATCTTTAGTCTTTAGATTTTATCTTTTGATACATATTGTAAGGCATTCACAGTTTTTCTTCTTTGTTTATAAAACTAATTAAATGCTAACTAAATCTGTTATTATTTTCTAGTTTGATTTACCCATGTATTGACGTTTCTACTATTCAATAGCTGTAAGTACTCTTGGTTTGTTGGTAGTACTAAGCATCTCAATATTATCTTAATTAAAATTAAGAATAGATTGAATAAGAGAGAGGGTTCTGCTTAATCAATAATAAAAAAAAAGACTCCCTTCTGAATGAACAGAAGGGAGTCTTTAAATAAGTTTAATTACAGTTGTTTATGTTACTTTACAGCTTTTGCAATTGCTTCAAATGCTTTCGCATCATTCATTGCTAAATCAGCTAATACTTTTCTATTCAATAGAATGTCTTTCTTCGCTAATTTCCCCATAAATACAGAATAAGACATACCGTGCAATCTTGTTGCAGCGTTAATTCTCTGAATCCAAAGAGCTCTAAAATTTCTTTTCTTAAGTTTTCTTCCGGTGTATGCATATACACCAGCTTTTTCTACTGCATTTTTAGCTACAGTATGTACATTTTTTCTTCTTCCGAAGTATCCTTTGGCCTGCTTGAGGACCTTTTTTCTTCTAGCTTTTGCAGCTACTGAATTTGTTGCTTTTGGCATTTTTTTTCGTTTTTTGATTTATCGCGGTCAGTGACACTTTGTAAGAGCGATAAATCGGGTTTTGTTAAATTAAATTTACGATAACCGAGAAGGTCTTATTTCATACACAGTTGCAATTTGATGTTAGACTCATCCGCCTTGTGCACCAATGTTGCATGTGTTAAGTTTCTCTTTCTCTTTTTAGCTTTCTTAGTCAAAATATGACTTTTAAAAGCATGCTTTCGCTTGATCTTTCCTGACCCCGTAATCTTAAAACGCTTTTTAGCGCTAGAGGTCGTCTTCATTTTTGGCATTACTTCTTATATATTGAATTAAACTTATTTACTTTTCTTTTTTGGAGCAATCATCATGATCATACGTTTACCCTCCATTTTTGGCATTGATTCCACTGTGGCAATATCTTCTAAAGCTTGAACAAATTTTAAGAGTAAAATATGTCCTTTATCCTTAAATAAAATTGAACGACCTTTAAAGAATACATAAGCCTTAACCTTTGCACCTTCTGCTAAGAATTTTTGAGCATGTTTCAGCTTAAATTCATAATCATGGTCATCAGTATTTGGGCCAAAGCGAATTTCTTTAACGATCACCTTTACGGCTTTCGACTTCATTTCTTTCTGCCGCTTCTTCTGTTCGTACAAGAACTTTTTATAGTCAATGATTTTAACAACCGGCGGAGCTGCGTTAGGAGATATCTCAACAAGATCCAATTGCTGATCTTCAGCAAACTTTAAAGCATCTTTAATAGAATAAACACCTTGTTCTATTCCTTCTCCTACAACTCTTACTTCAGTTGCCATGATCTTGTCGTTAATTTTGTGCGGATCTTCTTTCCTCACAAATCTTCTGGGTCGTTGTTGTCGTGCTATTTCTAGGTCCTCCCGATCTTTAAATTTATACTAATTGTTCTATTTCTTTCTTAATGAAATCTGAAAATTCTTCAATTTTCATTGTTCCAATGTCACCTTCTCCATGTTTTCTAACAGAAAGAGTGCCATTTTCTATCTCTTTTTCGCCTATGATTAACATGTATGGAACCTTAGATACTTCTGCATCACGGATCTTTTTCCCTACTTTTTCGTTACGATCATCTACGAATCCGCGAATATCGTATTTATTTAGCAGATTTAAAACCTCTTTACAGTTTTCATTATATTTTTCACTTAATGGTAAAATTGCAACCTGTTCTGGTGTTAACCAAAGTGGGAAATTACCGCCACAATGTTCTATTAATACCGCTATAAAACGTTCTAAAGAGCCAAATGGAGCTCGGTGAATCATTACAGGGCGATGTCGTAAATCATCACTTCCAATATATTCTAATTCAAATCGTTCAGGCAAATTGTAATCTACTTGTATCGTTCCCAATTGCCATTTTCTGCCCAAAGCATCTTTTACCATGAAATCAAGCTTTGGGCCATAGAAAGCAGCTTCACCATATTCAATAACGGTCTTCAAATCCTTTCCTTCTACAGAATTTAAGATGGCTTTTTCTGCCTTTTCCCAATTTTCATCGCTTCCAATGTACTTGCTTAGGTCTTTTTTGTCCCTTAAAGAGATTTGAGCAGTAAATTCTTCAAATTTTAATGCTTTGAAAACGGATAGCACTAAATCGATTACTTTCTTAAATTCTTCTTCTACTTGCTCAGGACGACAGAAGAGATGAGCATCATCTTGTGTAAAGCCTCTAACTCTTGTTAAACCATGTAGCTCTCCGCTTTGTTCATATCGGTATACAGTCCCAAATTCCGCATAACGGATTGGTAAATCTCGATATGATCGGGGAGATGATTTGTAAATTTCGCAATGGTGAGGGCAATTCATTGGTTTCAAAAGAAACTCTTCATTTTCATTCGGAGTTTTAATGGGTTGAAAAGAATCTTTACCATACTTCTCGTAATGGCCTGAGGTTACATAAAGCTCTTTACTGCCAATGTGAGGTGTAATTACCGGAAGATAACCTGCTTCTAATTGAGCTTTCTTCAAGAAGTTTTCTAAACGCTCTCTCAATTGTGCACCTTTAGGTAACCATAAAGGTAAACCTAGCCCAACTCGTTGACTAAAAGTAAAGAGGCCTAATTCTTTTCCTAGTTTACGATGATCTCTCTTTTTTGCCTCTTCAAGTAATTCTAAATGCTTTGTTAATTCTTTCTGCTTGGGGAAAGTGATGCCATAAATACGAGTTAACTGCTTGTTCTTTTCATTACCTCTCCAATATGCCCCTGCAATACTAAGTAACTTAATTGCCTTGATGAAACTTGTATTTGGAATATGTGGCCCTCGACATAAGTCGGTGAAATTACCTTGTGTATAAAAAGTAATAGTACCATCTTCTAGACCTTCTAATAAATCTAATTTATATTCATCTTCTTTTCCTTTGTAGTGTGCTATTGCGTCACTTTTAGAAATTTCTTTTCTTGTGAACGTATTTTTTTGACGGGCTAATTCCGTCATTTTTTTCTCAATCTTAGGTAAATCTGCATCAGTAATAGATACATCTCCAGAATCTACATCGTAGTAAAATCCATTTTCAATAGGAGGTCCAATTCCTAATTTAATTCCTGGATAAATATCTTCTAGTGCTTCTGCAAGTAAATGAGCAGAAGAATGCCACATCGTTTCTTTTCCTTCGTCATCGTTCCATGTTAACAATTGAAGCGATGCATTTTCGTTTATTGGACGAAAGGCGTCTTGAACTTCACCATTTAGTTTGGCAGCAAGTACATTTCTTGCTAGTCCTTCACTAATACCTTTTGCAATGTCAAGGGCAGTAGTTCCTGATTCAACTTCTTTAATTGTTCCGTCAGGAAGAGTAATTTCAATCATGAGAAAAAATTTGGGTGCAAAGATAGTTCCTTGCTTTTGATTTTGGGTAAAAAAAAAGGACGCTTTTAGCGTCCTTTTTACAAATTTATTAACGCTTAGCCATTAATGATTTTTGTTCTTAAGGCGCTAATTGATTCATTTAATGCCATAATTTCTTCAACAGTTAAATGGATACTATCGATATCTTTATTTTCTAAATCTTGTGTTTCTTCAAATCCCTCAAATGTTTTCTTAATGTTTTGAAGTCCTTCAACTAAAAATTTAAGATCAATACTTGGATCTTTCTGCATCTTTACTGCATTGATAATATTTTGCAAAATAGTCATTTGCTCAATAATTCTAGGTGTTATTTCAGCAGTGTTTTTTGCACTCTTTGCGCCTAAATACATTCCTTCAACCCAAGCAGCGGAAAAGAAAATAGCTTCTTTTGATTCGTCACCGCTTTCTGTTAAATAATCGTCAGTTCTACTTTTAATTGTTGTTAAGATTTTTAATATACTGTCTTGATTGTCAATATTCTTCTCAAAGCTTTTTAACAAAGCTCCTGAACCGAAGATGCTTGGCATTCCAATTTCATCAGAAATAGTTCTTACCACATTAATGTAATCGATAGAGGCTTGTTGTTGGCTGTTTAGAACAGCGTAAGCTAAATCTGCACTATAAACACCAAAGTTTAAATACTTTGCAGTTTTTGTGTTGTAGTTAGATACATTAGAAACGGGATTTGCTAATCCTCCTTCATATACTAATCCAGCTCTATTAAATATTGCAGCAATTTGAATTGGAGAAGGAAGGATAAAGTCAGCTATACTTTCTTCAGACTTCGTGGTTTCAACAGGAACTTCAACAATTTTTTCTTCTTCTTGTTCAGTAACTACTTCTTTTTTCGGAGCATCAGCACAAGCAAATAATAGTGCAGCTATGCTAAAAATACTTAGCGCTCTTAAAATGGTTTTATTTGTATTCATATCGTTTTTGATTAATCTGTTGTCTTTTATTTATTTCCTTCTGATTTTTTGTCAGCTACAAAAGTTAATTGATACCCTAATATAAACACTATACATCCTGAGTCTTTAATGCCTTCTGATTTTGGAATGGTGTATCTTACATACATTTTTTTCGATTTTTCAGGAATATAAGAGACTATATCTGCAGCATCGTCTTTTGTTGTGAATAGAGGATGTCTATGTTCATGAGATTTGTCTTTATCGAATATTTCAATAAGCACATCTTTCGGTAAACCTTTTTTGTTGAATACCATTTTGTATTTTTCTCCCTTAAATAAAGGAACTTCAATCTCTTTTCTTGAAGCTTTATAGTCATAATCAATGAGGGTAATTTTAGAGGCAGAATAATAAAAAGGATTTAATTCAGAGATGCCTTCTTTTTTTAAAGTCTTACTCTCACAAGTTTTTCCTTCGATAGCAGAACTAAGTGTTAGAATAGTTGCTATGCCTAAGCATACTAGAAATAATTTTTTCATGGTGCAATATATTTGGGCGCTAAGATAATAATTCCTTTAATAGAAATAAAGTTTTATTCTTTTAATGTTCCTTCATCTTAGTTAGACTTAATCTTATTTTTTGTAGATGTGTGTGCAATAAATTACGACGAATACCCTA
>JAESST010000142.1 GCA_016763995.1 Flavobacteriales bacterium
GCTTTTAAATCGGCTCATGTTTATTTTTTTAGGATGAGGTATTGCTTAAAACAACAACCATACCTTTTAATAATCTCCAAGTGTTTCGTTTAATTGACCTAATGCGTCAGCTAGTTGTTCATCATTAGGGGCAACACCATGCCATTTATGACTTCCCATCATAAAATCAACTCCAGCTCCCATTTCAGTCTTCATTAAAATACAAACAGGTTTTCCGTTACCGCATCTTGCTTTAGCATCTTTTAAACCATCTACAGTAGATGACATGTTATTGCCATCCATAACCATTACATCCCAACCAAACGCTTCAAATTTTCCTTTTAAATCTCCTAGAGAAAGCACATCGTCTACGTCACCATCAATTTGACGACGATTCCAATCTATTGTTGCAATCAAATTATCTACTTTGTTGTGGGCTGCAAACATAGCTGCTTCCCATATTTGACCTTCTTGCAATTCTCCATCTCCATGTAAACAATAAACTATTTTATTGTCTCCATTCATCTTTTTAGCCGTTGCAGCTCCAATTGCAGCAGACATGCCTTGTCCCAAAGAACCGGAAGCAATTCTTATTCCAGGTAGGTCTTCGTGCGTTGTTGGATGTCCTTGTAATCTGGAATCAATTTTTCTAAAAGTGCTTAGTTCTTTTACAGGAAAGTATCCACTTCTAGCTAAAACACTATACCAAACAGGAGAGATGTGACCATTTGAAAGAAAGCATAAATCTTCATTCTTTCCGTCCATAGAAAAGTTAGTAGAATGCTCCATAATTTCGAAGTAAAGCGCAGTAAAATAATCTGCACAACCTAAAGACCCTCCTGGATGACCTGAATTAACAGCATTTACCATTCTCACAATGTCTCTTCTTACCTGAGAAGCTGTGTTTTCTAATTCTTGAATTGAGGCCATCTTGGGGTTTGTTTTAGTTCATTGCCAAAAGTAAATTTATTTAGAGGAAAAGCTAAGGAATGTTAATAAAAATTGATAACCAATTAGCTGCTGTGAGTGTGCTCGTCAGCACTTTTATTATCTACTCCTTTATCTTTAAAAAAGTACTTTTAGCCTCTCCTGATTCTGATTTCATTTTTACAATATACTGTCCTGATTTCCAATCTGAAATTGGAACGGAGAGCTGAGCATAACCATGTTCAGTCCTAATCTCTTTTTTATAAACGATATGTCCTTGTATGGTATAAATGAAGTAGCTCACAAGGCTGCTATTAGATTTGGTTTCAAGGTGGAGTTCTTGATTGAGTATTGGATTAGGAAATAGATTGATTTGATCATTTCCAATTAAATAGGGGGAAACGTTGATTTTAAATTTTAAGAGAAGCGAAGAGTCTTCTCCTGTGAAAATAAGTTTATTGATAATGCTTTGATTGTTTATTTCAATTCTAGAATAGTAAATGCCTTTTTTCACTGAGCTTATCTGGCTTGTAAGTTCTATCGATTCATTATAACATTTTTTAGTTAAATTATAGATGGTGTTCCCAGTTCTATCTAAGAGACTTAATTTAAGGACATCATTATCTTTAATGTTAATTAAATGTGTGGCAACTGAATCGGCAGGGTTTGGAAAAATGGAGACTAGATTACTGTCGTTTTGTGAAACTCCAATAAGCTGTATGAAGGTGAAGAAGAGAAGAAGTATACTACGATATATTTTCAAAAAGATAAAATTTAGTTCTATTTCAAAGATAAAGAATTCAATAACGTGAAGAATTTAAGAAAAAAACCTTTTTATGTCCTTTTTCCTTCGGATTTCACCTCTTAAGTTTCATCGTTTAAGGAATTCTATCTCTATCTTTGCCGCCCTTTAAAAAACAAGAATCATGGCTTTAAAATGTGGAATCGTTGGGTTACCAAATGTTGGAAAATCTACTCTTTTTAACTGTTTATCAAATGCGAAAGCGCAATCAGCAAACTTTCCATTTTGTACCATTGAACCAAATATTGGTGTAATTACTGTGCCAGATGTACGATTAAATAAGTTAGCTGATATTGTTGAGCCTGAAAGTGTTCAGCCTACAACTATTGATATTGTAGACATTGCTGGCTTAGTGAAAGGAGCAAGCAAGGGTGAAGGTTTGGGGAATAAGTTTTTGGGTAACATTCGAGAAACGGATGCAATTATCCATGTACTAAGATGTTTTGATGATGGGAACATTGTTCACGTTGACGGTTCTATAGATCCTGTGAGAGATAAAGAAACAATTGATTATGAGTTAATTTTAAGGGATTTAGACGCGGTTGAAAAGAAGCTTGAAAAAATTAGAAGAGCTGCAAAGACAGGGGATAAGACTGCACTTAAAACACAAGGCATTCTAGACAAGTACAAAACTCATTTCGAAGATGGAAAATCTGCTCGTTCGATTGAATTATCCGTGGATGATCAAAAAGAAGTAGCGGATTTGTACTTATTAACAGCAAAGCCTGTATTGTACTTATGTAATGTTGATGAAGGTTCTATTGCAGGAGGGAATGATTACGTTGAAGCAGTAAAAGCAGCAGTAAAAGGTGAAGATGCAGAAGTCTTAATGGTTGCGGCAGGCATAGAGGCTGATATTGCTGAACTTGAAGATGAAGAAGAAAGAAAGGAGTTTTTAGAGGATGCTGGATTAACAGAGCCTGGGGTGAACAAATTGATTAAAGCAGCATATTCTCTATTAAAGTTAGAAACATATTTCACAGCAGGAAAGAAAGAGGTAAGAGCTTGGACTATTAATAAAGGTTTTACAGCTCCACAAGCAGCAGGCGTAATTCATGGTGACTTCGAACGCGGATTCATTAAGGCTGAGGTAATCAAATTTGAAGATTGGGTGGCATTAGGTTCTGAACAGGCTGCAAAGGAAGCAGGGAAAATGAATATGGAAGGCAAAGACTACATTGTACAGGATGGAGATGTGATGCACTTTAAATTTAATGTATAGTTCTTATTTTTTGCGATAAATTACTCGAAAAGCTTCGGAAATTTTAGAATCATCTTCACGGAAAGTTTCCCAGAGTTGAATTACTTTATCTTCAGAAAGCTTTGTCGATTTATTGTTATGCTTATAAGCTAATTTTGATTATAAGTTATAAAATTAGATTTTCTGAATTGGTAGTATATAAGGTTGATTTTTAGAAATATATCAGGCTATGTTCTAAAGGTTCAAGGCAATAGATTGTTGTTTCTGTGATAGCCTTCTTAAATCCGTAGCTAAACAGCAATCTTTTACTTAGAATAGCTTGCTATTCCTTTATTTTAATCAAATCTCACTATTTATCTACGATCTAAATTCTTAAGAAGAACCGAATTCAGGTTAATAGAGTTTTTATAGCATATTAATTGATTTCATAAACATTCCAAACCTTTGTTCTCTCTTGCCAATTGTTGAAGTTAACTGCTTTTACCCATTCGGGAAAGCTGGAGTAAATCAACCGATGTGTTGCCTTAAACTCCTCTGTCGGTCTCTTCTTTCCTCCAAAAACCAATAGCTGTTTTTTGCTTGTCTTCGAAGGAATTTCTTCAATGGATTGAATTTGCTGTAAAGTTAAATTTGCTCTCTTATAATAATTGATTCCTAAAATTCTATGATATGGGTTTTTATCGAAATGGTACAAGATTGTTGGTTGCTCATAATCTGAATGGATGGTTTCATAAAGCGAAATTTGCGGATCAGCAGGTCGAAAACATACAACTGCTAAAAAGATAAAATTAGCAACAATAGAAAGCTGAAACAAAAGTCGAACAGCTCTATGCTGAATAAGCTTTTCTTTCAATTCTTCTCCAATTTCGAAGGCTTTCATCAAGATAAAGAGAATAAAGAGTACGATGGGGAAAAGGAAGCGGAGTTCTTTATGACTAGTAGCAAAGTGTGCGAGAAGGAAAGGAACAATTACCCATGTAATAGAACTTTTCCTCTGTCGGATACAGAAGAGAAGAATAGCTAGAATAATGACCAAACTTAGTGGAGGAATTCCTTGAATAAAGAAACGTCCGAAATACCAATACCATGGCATTTCTCCAAAATTGGAAGCTTTGCCTGCAAGAATGTTTTCATAGAAATAGTTCCAAGGACTAAATGTCCATTCTCCATAAAACCAATGATCAGAAATAGCCCCTAAAGCAAGAGCAGTAACTCCTCCTAAACAGATGAGCAAAACTTTACTGATTTTTTCTTTGTGGATGAATAATAACCAAGCGAGAAAGCCAATGATCATAAAAGCAGCTTGAAAGCGAAATTCAAATGATAGTCCAAAACACAAACCTAGAAACAAGTACTGAACAATACCTTTTGATTTCCATTTAAAATAAAGCGCAAATGGAATCATAAAGAAGAGCGTAGACCAATTTTCTGAAGAGAATCGGACTCCATTATAAATAACAAACCATAAAGAGAAGGAAAGGATTAGAAACCACTTAGAAGAGTGTTCCTTCTTAAAGTGATTTTTAAAGGTATCGTAGAATAATTTAAGTGCATAGAAGCTTAAAGCAGCAGATAAGATTCTAAGAAATAAGCTGTGGTAAAATGGATTGACAAAGCCTATTGTTTTACCAAATAGATGTAATGTATACACCATAAATGCTTGTATGGTTGGCCTCATTTTAGCTCCAAACTCCCAAGGTAATTGATCCGTAGTAATGTGTCCTAATTTAAGGTTTGCAAATTCCAGTATTTGAAAATGTTCATCAAAATGATGATAGCCTAAAGAGAAGAAACTGGCTAATAAAAGACAAATGGCGCCCAACAATTGAAATTGTTTTTCTTTCTTTTCTAACACACGATTAAAGGTTGGTTTCAGAATGATAAAGATAAACTTTGTAGGTAGAACCTTCAAATTTGAATTCTTTTGTTAATTCTAAATGAGCTAAATCTTCCTCTTGGACTCCATAATCAATTACTGAGTGCCAACTGTCCCAGATCACTAAATCGTTTTCTTGCAAAGTGGGAAACAATATTTTCTTTTTTGCTAAAGGAGAAGGAGGAACGTATTCGAATCGATAGTTACGAATAACAATCAATTCACTAATTGGAATTATCCTTTTTTTGCTAGCTAACAGCTGACTTTTTTTAAAGTCATAAGGGTCTACTTTGAGTAGCTCACATAAATAAGGATCTGTATAAACTAGACGATCAAATTGTATCGAGTTAGATTGAATATATTCAGTTACATTCGATGCATTTTGTTGCGCTATTGTCCTATCTAAGTCATCCCAATCTACTGCTGCAGGATTAGAGGTGAATGGAAATATAAGAGTGACGACTAATACGATGCTAATAGAAATTCTTTTGATGACTAAATGATCAATCTTATTCAATAGGTCGAAACCATAAAGACAGAGTAAAGCCATTAATGGACTAACTCCTGCAAACACTCTCTTTAAGCCCATAGAATTGAAAATCTCGAGGTACCAGAACAAGGAGTGAGCAATAAAGAAAATTAGAAATAATAGACTGATTAGTTTTATTGAAGGCTGGCTAGACCTAAAGAAAGATACCGCTCTTAGAATTCCTAAAACGAAGAAAATAAGCAAGGGAATACCTAGCAGGTAATTTAACTTTTCTGCGAAATGAAAAATTGTTCCGCTTCCATAGTGAGAGCTTAAATGTGCATAAGGGATTTTTGTAAACACCCATAGTAGGTCTTGGAAATGGAAATAACCTACGATAGAATAAAATACATGACCAAGTCCTAGTAATGCAACAGCTTTCCACGATTTTTGGTGTAAAAAGAAAAGTCCAAAAACACCAATGAATAATAAACCTTCAGAGCGAATAAATGGAAGAAAAGAAACTAAGATAGCGGTACTGAGGTATTTCTTTCTCTGAAAAAGAAAGATAGAAAAAGAGAGTGTTAATGCACACATTGGTTCTGTAAAACCTGAAAAAGTTGTGGTGAAGCTTATAGGAAATAGGAAGTAGAATAAGGGTGCAATAATGGGAAACTTTAAAGAGAGACGTTTAGCGATTTGATACATGAAAAAAGAAGCACCATACACACACAGGATGTTGAAAAACTTCATTCCAATAAACCCAAATTGGGCAAATGGAGCACTCATTAATGTGAAAAGAGGTTTGGCCCAATGATTTAATAATATTTCAGGGTGCTGAAAAGCATACTTTGCAAGTAAGTAATGGTTAATGCTGTCCGCTTCACCTCCTGTTCCATTGCAATTCGCAAGAATAAACAGAGATGTTAACCAGTAGAAGATACTGAAAACAAGGAATTCATATTTTTTAAAAAATAGTAGCATTAATTAATTCTTCTGGTCCACGGTGGGATTTAGCTCATAGAAAGAAAAGTATGCATCATCATAAACCATTTTATATCCTTCATTTTTGTAATCTAAGTCGGTCTTTTTTATCAATAAATA
>JAESST010000143.1 GCA_016763995.1 Flavobacteriales bacterium
AAAAGATGAAAACACCAAGCTAAGTGGCCAAATATATGTGGACGCAGAAAATCAGATCGCATGTTTCTTGGGTACTCCATTAATTCATTCATTTCATGATCTACCCCCCCTACAACTTAACTTAAGTGATTTTGCTACACATGATAGCATAGGGCAATACCTTTTCTCATTGCAAAGATTAACTTCTTCAATTGATGATGGTAAGATATTGGCAGAAAAATTAGAACAAAGCAATTCTGAACTTAAAGTTGTAAACTCTACTGTTATTAAAAATGAGAAAATATTCTCGACCTTCTTTGAGAATACATCCATTGGAATGTTATTGGATACTCCTGAAGGAAATCATGTTCTAGCGAATGAAGCAATTCATAAAATGCTCAACTATGATTTTGAAAAGAAAGAATTAATTGGGACAGGGTTTTTAGACATCACAGTTCCCGAAGATCGTGAAAAGAGTAAAGAAAGAGTAAAGTATTTAGTAGATAACAAAACAACAGGAGTACAATTAACTAAAAGATACTTAACCAAAGACAACAAAATTCTTTGGGCAAAAACGACTATTTCTTGTATTAAAGATAGTAACGACGAAGTAATTAATATAATTGTTTTAGTAGAAGACTTAACAGACACCAAAAAAGCCGAAGGAGAGAGAGATCGACTATTCAATAACTCAACAGATCTAATTTGTGTTGCCAATATAGATGGTTATTTTGAAAGCATAAATCCGGCCCTTTCAAAAACACTGGGCTATACTGATGAAAAAATCCTTTCGACTAAATGGATCGAATTTGTTCATCCCGAAGACGTTGATCGTACTCTCGCCGAAATAAAAAATCTATTGATAGAACATAAGACGATCGGCTTTCAAAATCGTTTTTTATGTGAAGATCAAAGCTATAAATGGTTATCATGGAGTATCAATAAAGATGAAATGACAAACAATTTCTTTGCTACTGCACGTGACATCACAGAAAAAGTAAAAATTCAAGAAACCTTAGAACGCTCAAACAACGAGCTACAACAATTCGCCTATATTGCCACTCACGATTTAAAAGTACCAATTGATAATATAAAAGGCTACCACAATGCATTGTTAAAAGACATTGATACAGAAAACAAAAGAGCCAATAGCATTATGAACTGGATAGAGGTGTCTGTTAACCAGGCAAATGGAATACTAGATGACTTAGTAAAATTAGCTAGAGAAGAGAATTTAGAGTTTGATAAAGAGCTATTAGATCTAAACCACATTTATGATTCAGTAAAAGAAAGTTTAGAAAGAAAATTAAAAGAACATAATGGAGTAATTACAGCCGACTTCTCAGCATTCCCACATGTAAAATTTTCTAAAAGACAATTAATTAGTATTTTCCAAAACCTATTAAGCAACGCTATAAAATATCATTCTCCCGACAGACCGCCCCAAATTAAAGTCATTTCTAAGAAAGTAGGTAAGTTCGTTTGTATAAAATTTATTGATAATGGATTGGGAATAGATATGACTACTCAAAAAGAGAAACTTTTTGGCCTCTTTAAACGTATTCACACAAATGCTGAAGGAAGCGGCATGGGTTTATACCTTATTAAAAAGGAAATAGAAAAATCTGGTGGAAAGATTAAAGTGGAAAGTGAAGTAGGGAAAGGCTCTACATTTAAAGTTTATCTAAATACATAATTATCAGCTAGAGTTAATATATCAAACACTTGATATTAAAAAATATTAAATGAGAAAGCTAAATAGAATATTACTGGTAGATGATGATAATGCTACAAATTTCTTGCATCAACTTTTACTAGAAGAAATGGACCTTGCTGAAAATATTGACATTGCTCTCAATGGCAAAGAGGCGTTAGATAAAATAGAAGCTTATTCTATTGAAGAATTACCTCAACTCATCCTCTTAGATATTAATATGCCATTTATGAATGGATTCGAATTTTTGGAGCAATATGAAAAACTAGATGAAGACAGAAAAGTTGGAGTAAGATTGATGATGATTACTACCTCTACTGATCCAAGAGATTTAGCAAAGTCAAAGCAATTTTCTTCAATTAGTGGATTCTTAAATAAACCATTAACAGATAAAAAAATCATCAAACTCTGGGATCAATACTTTAAAAACGAAACAGTGCTTGAAGATGGAACAAACAATACTTAAAAAAGTATTGGGAAATCAATTAGAATAATTTATCTATTCCATCATTCATTACTTCTTTAAATTCTAGAATTTCAAGCCTCAGGCTTTCCACTGCTTTTGATAAGGCATTATCCTTATCGCCCATCAATAATTCTTCTATATCAATCGCTTTCTGTTGAATAAAGTGCGCTCCATAACACTTAGAAGATCCTTTTATTTTATGTGCTCCAAATTTAACTCCTTCTAGATTCCCTTCTTTAAATGACTGAACTAAGTTCTCAATATCTTGAGCAACTTCTTTTACATAAAAGGGCAATAATTTAACGATAACACTTTCTTTATAAGAAGTTTTAATAAGATGGCTTTTTTTCATTTACAAAAGAGATTACGCTATAGGTCAAGAATAAATTCATCAATCAAATCATTTACATCTTCAGCATCCATTGGCTTACGTATATGCCCTACTACTCCACTCGACTTAAACACCTTAGCTCTTGAAAAATTTTCAAAATCTAAATAATCACTCACAATGGCAATTACGATTTGAAAATTATTTGTCAATTTCTCATCTAACATTTCATACTCTTCGAGGAAAGTAAGTCCATCCATTTCTGGCATCATGATATCCAAAAATATTATTTCTGGAACAGGCGGTGCGCCTCCTTCTGGCCCTTTTAAATAAGAAATCACCTCAGCACCAGTTCCGCAGACATCAATTGTTTCTGCAATCTCCATACTTTCAAGTAATTCTACATTCAATGCTCTAATAGCAGCACTATCATCAACCACTAAGATCTTTCTCAACTTCGCCATAACCTTATAATTTTTAACAAGGTACAACTATTTTTTTTAATATAAAATAACATCAACCCAAATAACTTAAAGCAAAGCCTCAATCTTAGTTGCTTAAAAGCTACAATTCCATGCTGAATTATATCAGTTGTTAAGAAATATATCCTATCTGTTAAAAAACATCTTTAGGTTCCGAACCTCTTCCTACAAATTATGTTTTCAAATGGAATTATAGTAGTTGAGAAAATGAGCGTATTCCAACTCCAAAAACAAATTCAATGTTTTACCTAAGCCAAAGTTGTCAAAAGGCAGTGGATCATAAAAAGCAGATTAATCCAATTTATCATTATCAATCAGCTTAAAACTTCTGCTTTGTGTCTGCTTCACCTAACTCTATAAATTAATCTGTACAATTAATATTTTCTCCCCATGCGTATTAAATCAGAATAAACTCCTCTTGCAGTTACCTCCCCACCTGCTCCTGCTCCCTGAATAACTATAGGTTGTTCCCCATATGCTTGTGTATACACTTCAAAAATAGAATCTGCTCCTTTTATATTGCCTAAAGATGAATTTTGATCGGTTTCTATTAAGGATACTTTCAACTTCTGTTGTGCAACATCTAAGTCCCCTACATAGCGTAAAACTTTACCTTCAGGGAGTTTGTTTTTAATTGCTTCATAATGTCTATTCAGTTGGTGTTCCTCTGCAATAAATGAATCAAAACTTGCTTTCCCAATGAGTTCTTGAGGAATTAAATTCTCAACTTCAACTTCTTCTAACTCCACCTTCAATCCAATTTCTCTTGACAGAATAATTAGTTTACGCGCAACATCTAATCCACTCAGGTCTTCCCTTGGGTCAGGTTCTGTTAGCCCTTTTTCTTTTGCTTCCAAAAGTATTTCGGCGAAGCTTCGACCCGATATAGAAAAGGTATTAAACAAATAGCTTAATGAACCACTAAAGACTCCTCTAATTTTGGTTATGGTATCGGCCGATTCTTTTAAATGCTTTAAGGTGTCGATAATGGGCAAACCAGCTCCAACATTGGTTTCATAATAAAACAAACTCCCACGTTGACGAATTACGTTCTGGACTTCCTTGTATCGAGTGTAATTTCCTGAATTTAGTTTCTTATTGGCCGCAACAATATCAAATCCCGCATTCAAAAACTGTAAATAGTTATCGGAAACGTCTTGAGAAGCAGTATTATCGGCAACAACAATATTTTCAAGATACGAGTCTTTCAACTTCTGAATAATTGTTTTTAATGAGTTCTTTTGACTACTTCCCTGCAAATCTTTCTTCCAATTCAAGTTTACTCCGGAAGGATTAAAAATAAATTGTTTAGAGTCTGCAACTCCCACCACATTTATTCTCAATTTCCGATCTACTACCACTTTCTCATTGGTCTCTAAAATTTGATCAATCAAAGTAGATCCGACAACACCTTTTCCCAAACAAAACACATTCACCGTTTTAATAACACCAAAAACTTGGCTATGAACAATGTTTAAGCCTTTGTTCAAATAATTACTATCAATTACTAAAGAGATGTGATTCCCAGAAATACTATTGCTAATCAAATGCATAAATATTTTATTCCTTCTTAAGCCAGAAATGGCTTTCTCCAGTACATAGTTGTGTTTTCCTACAATGGCTATAATTGCCATTTTTCTGTTGAGATGAATTGAGGAAATAGACTTTCTTTCTAATTCCAATACAAATTCCCTTTGTAGCAATTTAACGGCTAATTCTCCATTTTCACAATCTACTACAAAACCAATCCCACGCTCTGAAGAGGCCTGAGAAATTAAACGAACACCAATGCCTTGATCGCTTAATACCTTAAAAATCCTAGCATCAATACCGACTTTACCTAACAACCCTCTTCCTTCAATGGTTATGAGCACAATATCTTGTAAAGCGGAAACTGCTTTAATTCCACTTTCTCCACCATTATTGCTGATTAAAGTTCCTTCTCCTTCTTTATTTAAAGTGTTTACTATTCTTAAAGGAATTCCTTTCTCCATTAATGGCTCAATGGTCTTTGGATGTAGGACATTTACTCCAAAATTTGCCAATTCGTGGGCTTCTTGAAAACTCATCTTTTTAATCAATCGAGCATCAGGAACCAATTCCGGCTTTGCTGTAAATATTCCGTCAACAGTAGTCCAATTCTGAAGCTCTTCTGCTTCCAAAAAGTTGGCAATAAGCGACGCTGAATAATTACTCCCATTTCTACCTAAAGTATGCGTTTGATTCAATTCGTCCGATGCAATAAACCCGGTTATTACCGGTACAGTTTTAAAATCAAAATGCTCAAAATAAAGTTTACAAAACATAGTAGATTGCGGATAATTTACCAAAGTAGAATTGCCAATTTTATCTACCTTCAAAAACTTACGGGCATCAATAGGTTTAGCGTTTATTTGTCGTTTTATTAATAATGACGAGATAAAAGACACACTACATAACTCTCCAAAAGCCATGATGTCATTTAAAGTAATTCCACTTTTATCACCCTTTTTGCTTAGCTGTTCTAATAGATTCTCTAACTCCTTTAGCAATTGGTTTAACTCATTATTATCAGGGCTAGACTGATAAAGCTTCTTTTTCTCTTCTAATATAATCGAATAATTATCGCCCTTAATGGCTTTGTTGAACAACTCAATTAAACGATCTGTAGCATCATCAATTGCTGATACCACAACAGCAATAGCACCTTGTTTTGCTTCAGATTCAATAATTGCTAAAACATTGTTTAATGCTACCCCTTCTCTAAGAGATTTTCGTCCAAATTTTAATACTTTCA
>JAESST010000144.1 GCA_016763995.1 Flavobacteriales bacterium
CTTTTTGGTGAAATCCTTATAATTCCTTAGTTCTAATGCGTTGATAATCCTTGATCTTCCTAAACCTGATGGAACAATAGATTCAACTATAGTGATTGTTTTAAACTCATAGCTTTTCTCAGCTACTTTAAATGAATAGATTGTAGCTAATAAGCAGGTTATTGCAATTCCGAAGGTGATGTTATTAATTTTTTTCATGTTCTTTTTTTAATTTATATTCGATTAATTATTATTGTTTTCTGTTGATTTATATATGATTCGTTATAATAATGAGAGCTTTATCGTTATTATGTAGAAGCATATTATTGAACCCTTGTTAGCGTATTTTTCAATTTGCATTGCCCTACTTCTACCCATTTTTTCACCCTAATTATTTAGTATGATTATAGTAATGTTAGAATATTTAGCGATTTTTTTTGTGCAGAAAGGAGGATTAAAACATTGCGCAGATGTTATTATACCCCTTTGCTGGCCGCTATTTCGCTATGAAATATCTTTTATTTGTTGAGAAAAAATGCTTTGAAGGAGCCTTTAGAAGTAAACTCTGAACATCATATTTGGAAAAAATCCGAATTGTGTGTTATAACCAATTGAGTTAGGTTCCTCTTCATCATAATATTCAGATAACTTTCCTTTATTGCCGGTTATATTATCAAGATTGAACCACAATTCATAGGTAGTTTTTGGTTTATTCCACTTGTAACTTGTTGAGAGCGTTATTTGATAAATATCTTCAATTTTATCCTCGTAGGCTTTTTCATAATCCCAGTAACGATTATTAGCAGGATCAACAGCTAAATTTCCGTCAGTATCTCTTAATAGAGGAATGTATCTTTTACCTCCTCCAAAAAATAGCTTGGCATTTAAACCTAATGTTTGATTCTTCTTTTACCAAGCTTCTTAAACTCCTTGCCAAACAAAACATTTACCAAGTAATTACCATTGTATTGGGTATTACGCTCTACTCCTTCTAAAGATTTGTAGGTTGAATTATAAAGTGAAGCATTAATCAAGTAATAATAATTGTTTGAGAAAAAACGCTCCAAGGTAAATTCAACTCCATAATTTTTGCCGGTCCCTTTGTTTACTAAATCTACATATCTGTAATCAATTCCCTCATTGATGGTTGCATAGTAACTAGTATCGTTATTTTCTACTGGCAAATTGTATAAATCTTGATAATATACTTCCACTTTTCCAAGTAAATTTTCAGAAAAACGTCTTTCGAAACCCAATACAAAATGATGGGCTTTTAATAAATCAAGATGTTTATTCGGCTCAATTACACTGCCATCTTCCTGCTCCACTTTTGCAAAATAATTGTGAACGCTTTCCATATTGCTATGTTTACCATACCCTGCGGAAAGTGTATTCTTATTTGACAGTTTCCAATTGAAAGCAACTCTTGGTTCTAAAGTGCTCTTGTGGTTATACAAAACATTCATATTATGGAATCCCATCACCATAGTAATGTCTTGATTAAATCTGTGTTTCCAAGCGAAAAAATTTCTTACCGTACCGATATTTTCCTGAAAATTTAATAAATCAACTCTTGCTGTAGGATCGTTCCGAACCATACTCTGATTGTTATGATACGTGAATAGGTTATACTTTGTACCGATTTGAATTTTATTCTTTGCATTGATCTTATTGTGATAGGTTAAAGCTCCTCGGTAAGCTGTTTTCTTTAATCTCGCCTTATAATTTAATGCCTTTTCAGTAGTAGAATCTCCCAAAGAATTGCCATTAGGGTCAGAAATAGTTACAAATTTAGATTCATATACATCATCTTTAATTCCATCTATAGAATACGCCAATGTTGTCTTTAAGAAACTACGCTCATTTAACATTAAGGTGTGGTTTACTCCCGTATTCAATAAGTAACTCTGAGTTTCATAGTCCTGTGCTGCTACATCATAAGGTCTAGGCTTATCTCCTTCCGTCCATCCATCAAGAATTACAACATCTTCTAACTTAGAACCACTTGAGCCTGCTATACCAAAGAAAGAAAAAATTCCCATTTTTTTGGTCGGCAATTGGATTTTAAAAGCAGCATCTTGATATTTTGGAACTCCATCTACATCTACTAATCCAAGATCTCTAACTAATGAAATAGTTGAGTACCTATAATTAAATAGATAAGAACCTCCATATCCTTTTTTGAGAGGGCCTTCAAGTGTTAAATCTGTTCCTAAGATTCCTATTGCTGCAGAGCCTTCAAATTTTTCATTGTTTCCTGCTCGAAGTTTTATGTCGTAAACACCCGATAATACATCGCCATATTCTGGAGAAAATGCTCCTGTATAAAAATCAGAAGTAGCCAATAGATTATTGTTTAGTGCACTTATTCCACTCCCACCTACTGCGTTTTGGTCAGCAAAATGATTTGGATTAGTAATCTGCACTCCTTCAAGTCGCCATTGCATATATTTTGGTGAATTTCCTCGAACAATAATATCGTTACTCCCGTCTTGACTAGCGGCTACTCCTGAGTAATTAGATACAATTCTTGATGGATCATTAAACGGGCCTGCGTATCTGTTTGATTCTTCTGGTGAAATTGAACGAGCACCTACGAGCGACATTTCATTCATTGCTTTTCCTTTTTCTTTGTCAGGCCTTATTACCACTTCGTCCATAGAAACTACAGACTCTTGCATGTTTAAAGTAAGAACTACTTCTTTACCCGAATTAACTACTAGGTTTGGGATTATTTTTACTTCATAACCGATGTAAGACAATTGCAAAGCAATTCGACCAACAGGTACTTTATCAAACCTAAAGCTTCCAGATAGGTCTGCTGATGTACCTTTAAGTGGATTAGAATTTACTATTTTTATTGTGGCTCCAATGAGTGGCATTTTACTATCAGCATCTACAACCGTACCTCTAACCGTTTGAGTTAAACCTAAAACTGGAATTTGGTCGTTATTAGATGTTTTGTCTGTTGGGAAAATAACAATTGTACTTCCCTGCTTTTTAAAACCAAGCCCCTTGTTTTTAAGAGCTTTGCGAAGAACTTTTTCTATGCTGACATCGACACTTCTTATA
>JAESST010000145.1 GCA_016763995.1 Flavobacteriales bacterium
CAATTTTCTGATTTAGGAAGTGGTTTTCAAATAGCCATGAAAGATTTAGACATTCGTGGAGCAGGGAACTTATTAGGGGCAGAACAAAGTGGGTTTATTTCTGAAATTGGTTTCGACATGTATCAGAAGATTTTGAATGAAGCCATTCAAGAGTTGAAAGAAACGGAATTCAAAGAAATGTACGACGAGCTGCAAACTGCTTTTGTACAAGATTGTCAGATTGAAACAGATTTAGAAATTCTGATTCCCGACGATTACATCAGCAACATTGCAGAACGAATTAATTTGTACAAAGAATTAGACAGTTTAGAGAGCGAAGAAGAACTGACGAAGTTTGAAAAAGAACTGTTAGATCGTTTTGGACCGATTCCTGAATCAACCACAGAAATGATAGAAGCTATCCGCCTACGTTGGATTGGAAAGGCTGTTGGAATTGAGAAGCTAGTAATGAAACAGAAGAAATTGATTTGCTACTTTATTCCAAACCAAGACTCATTGTATTATCAATCGCCCTTATTTACGAAGGTGTTGAGCTATGTTCAAAAAAATCAAAATCGTTGCAAGCTCAAAGAAAAAAATGGTCGTTTGAGTTTAGTTTTTGAACACGTCAACTCTATTGTTAAGGCAATTGAACTATTGGGTAAAATTTAAGACCTCTGATTCGATAGTGTTTCTACCTGATTTCTCAGAAAGATAACTTCGCCCTTTAAGTGTTCAATTTGTTGTTGGTATTGTTTCTTTTCTTGTTCGGAACAAGCATAATAGTTGGCATTGAATCCGAAAGCGTTGGTGCAGTTCTGAAAAATGATTTTTTCGTCAAACCCTAAAATTTGCTGAGGAGTAACTTCTAACACTTCGCTGATTTTTTGGAGCTTCGTAAAGGTGATTTCTACCTCATTCTGTTCAATACGGCTATAATTTCGCTGACTTATTTCTAATGCTTTAGCAATATACTCTTGAGAGTAGCCTTTGAGTTCCCTTATTTTCCTAAGATTCTGACCGATATTCATGATTTTTTAACTGATGGCGGCTAAATTAGACATAATGTGTCATTATTTAGACGTTAATTTTTAATACATTTGTGTTTTCTTGATCTATATTTGAGCAGAGGAAATAACTATTTAGCATTGAAACTCTAAAAACTACTTCGGTGAAACTTCAGGAGACACTGGAAAACGAAGCTGAAAAATGAGAGAAAAACAGCGTTAAGAATGGGATTCTAAAAATCAAATATTAATCTGAAGGACAAAAAATGAAAAAAATAGTAATATTACTATCTGTTACTGCGCTGTTTATGACAGCTTGTGAAAAAGAAGAAACGAAACCAATTGCTGCGAATGACGTAGTATTAAAAGAGAAAAGCGAAACCAATGATAAAGTCGGACCAATTTATATACCTGAAAACTACCGACTCTTCTTTAATGAAGTTAGATACCCTACAGGTTGTGTACCATTTAAAGGGAGTTGTTTCCCAGAAGATATTGTAATTACAGCAGGAATGACGACAAATGTAAATGATCTTTTTGATGCAATAGAAAATGGAGAGCAAAGCGCCATTCAGGTACAATTTTTAAATCAATCTGATTTTTTAATCGACCTTTTATCAAAAGAGATGTCGGTAAACATGGCGCAAATCATAATAGAAGAAGTAATGAACGGTGGCTTAACAGTTAACGCCATTTACAATACCTTAAGCAAAGATGGAAATACAAACCGGTTCTTGCGTTTCGTAAGTAATGAAAGTCAAAAGCAAGTACTCGTCTTGCCATTTGCGAATAGTTAAGTCGTTTTTAAGAATAAATATCAACCAATTAAATGAGCAAGCCTGACAAGAACGAAGTCAGGCTTGCTTTATCTAAAGATGAAAAAATACGCTAGTCTTATTGGCTTTCTAGTTTTGCTGTTTGCTTGCTCCTCTACAGAGGAAAATTCAGATCAATCAAAGAAATATGGTCTTCATTTAATCGATTCACTTGAATTTGAAACAAATTTTTCTTTTACGGATCGGCCGTCAGGATCATTTTATGATCAAGAAACAAAGCAGACATGCTATTACTTCGGTAACTTATCTACCGATAAAGTTTTAAAGGTTTTTTCAGAAACAGGAGAACAACTTTATGTTGTTCAACTTGATTCTGTGCAAAAAGAGACACGAATTGAAGAGGTAGAGATCTGGTCGATGGATACCATTTTAGTGTTGAGTCAATATGATGGTCAGCTTTTCTTTTTAAATAAAAAAGGGGAGGTGTGGAAGCAAGTTAATTTATTAGCTCTATTAGGAATAGATAGCGTTTGGTATACTGAATTAAGTAGTTCTTATTTCTCAAAAATGAATGTCACCAATAGTTCGATTGTGCTCGGTTTAAATGCTGCTATTCAACCTGCTTTTCAATCCGAAAAGGGAATTCAGTTTTATACGGAAAAGGTCTGGAGCAAGCCTCAGTTTGTTCGATTTGATTCTATCTTTTCAGATTCTATTTTAGCGATTAAGGGCTTTCCAATGTACCAATGCATTTCACCAGAAGATTCGTCATTATTAAACATAGAACTCAAGTCGTTTGTGATCACAAATGATGCGATTTATACGCACAGCTATTATTCTGATCAGGTTTTTGAACTAGATGTTAAGACCTTAGAATTGCAAAAGAAATATCAACTTCAAAGTGCTTATAAAAGGCTAGCTGCACGAGTGAATACCAAAGCGAAGTCTGATGGCGAAATAGGAAGCCTGATGTATAAGAGTGCAGGAGGAGGGATGATTGCGCGGCATTTTTTTAATGAATGGTTGCAGCAGCATTATTTTGTGATTTCAATCGATCGAGAATATTGGTCGCTGTTAGTGTACGATCAAACATTTAATCGAATAGCTGAACATAAATATTCTGACAAAGAGTATCAATCTTATATCCTTCCAAGTAAAAAGGGGTTTTATCTTCAAAAATTAGCTGGTGCAACCCAAAAGTATCACGATCAAAAACTAACATTCCATGAGTTTGCTTACTAAGACTCTGCTCTTTGTTGTAATTATTTTGGTGTTCTCTTGTGTTTCAAAGAAGTCAACCAATAAATTGCTTGACTTCTTTGAAATGTTTTCTTATGAATACGAAGACATTTCAGCCGTATTGGTATTAACAGAGGAGGGTTGCCCAACCTGCAACCGTTCTTTTGCCAGTTTAATAGAAAATTATATCAACAACCCTAAAGCAGTATGCATTGTTTCTGCAAAAGGAAATAAGGTTGACCTCTCTAACTTTATAGATGCAGATCAAATTATTTTGGATATGGACAATATATTTAGCAAACAACATTTAACAAAAGGAACAGCTTCTATCTTTTTAACTCCTTCAGGTTTGATTGATACCGTTGTTGAAATAAATGCACAAAGTTTGAAACAAGATTTAGATTATATTTCGAAGCGATTAAAAGAGCATTAATTTGCTCGAATGGCATCTTCTTTATTTCCAAGCGCTAAAGCCGATTAATG
>JAESST010000146.1 GCA_016763995.1 Flavobacteriales bacterium
ACGGGTGCTGCTTCAACAATAGCAGGACCAACTGGACCAACAGGTGCAACGGGTGCTGCTTCAACAATAGCAGGACCAACTGGACCAACAGGTGCTACGGGTGCTGCTTCAACAATAGCAGGACCAACTGGACCAACAGGTGCTACGGGTGCAACAGGTGCTACTGGAACTGGAGGAAGTTTAACAACCTCTGTAGTATCCACAAACACTACTTTAAATACAGCAAGCCAATTAGTTGCAACTGTAGGAACTCCAACTATTTCATTACCTGCAAGTCCTGTTAACGGCCAGCAAGTGTACATTTATTCCGAAGCAAATAATATAACAACCCTTAACCCAAACGGGCACGCAATTAGAAACGCAGGAACAGATATTACTACCCCACTTACAATAGGTGCTAATCTTAGACTTACTTATATTACTGCTACCGGAAAATGGTATCCTTTCTAATTAATCCTAAGAAAATCAGCCCCTTATCATAAGAGTGAAAGAAAACGATAGGTAACAATATATAGAAGTAATAGGGCGTTTAGTGCTAAACTGAACGTCCTATTTTATTTATATTTAACTAAGTAATATCCTAAAAACTAGACACCAATATAATACCCCGCTTTCTTATACTAATCTTTGCAGCCAATTAGAGAAACATTGTAATATGGAGTTAGTACATTTTTTCGGACAAAGAAATTAAGACTGTTTGATTATTTAGAGAAGAGTGCTAGTGGTAAAATAAATAGATCACCATTTATATAGTAGCATTTTTAGTAGCATTTTTTCTTCTATAACCATTCTTGTCAACCAAGCTTACTTCTCTATCTAATCTAATTTGATTTTAGTTATTGTCGACTAATATCACTTCTTGTCTCTCCAACTAAAAATTTACCGAAATGGAAAGTATAATTAGTATCAAGAGTATGGTTTGTTCTTCTCTTTTTAAGGTTTTAATTCAATCAGTTCAAATCTGATTTCTTCTTCTTTTAAGCAAGATTAAGTACCCTTTTGCCTAGAATCTATGAACTCATTGGTGTTTCGCCATTGAGTTATTATTAATGCTCAGATGATAAATTAGATGTTTTATGCTCCACCAAAGTAAAAATATAAGCGATCACTTTTTATTTGATACACTTAACCAAGAAGAGAAAAAACTACTTGATAGCGATTTCGAAAATGGGAGTTCTTTACCTAAAGAATTCATTTATAATGATGATAAAAAATTAAAGCAAGTTTATTTCATTAGAAAAGGAACAGTATTAATAGGTCGAAATCATGGGGAATATAATAAGTATGGTACTCAACTCATAATGAAAGCTCATTTCTTGGGTGTAGAAACACTGTTGCTTTCTGAAAACAATGAATTTGCTAAATCCCTATCGGATGTATATTTTTCAAAAGTAAGAATTGACATTTTTTTTATTTACTAAGAAGGAATTTACAATTCCAAGCTACAGTAAGAAAACAAATGGCTAATCGCTTGCTAAGATTGGAAGCTAAATATGATTTACTTCATGCTAATGTCAATCTTGTTGATCGATTAAAGCTTTTCTTTGTAGACCTTGTGCAAATGGGAGAACATAAAAGAAAAGTGAAGTCACAATTGATATCCAAATTACTCCTATTGAAATTTCAAGATACCTTCAGTGCTCAAGACAATCTGTTTCTTCGGCTTTAAGTAAATTTAGAGAAAGTGGCTGCATAGACTACGATAGGCCTTTTATTAAAATAATAGACCTAAAAAATACTTGATTGATTGTAAACTGAATTTATCAAAAACAAAATATTTTCAAAATTCTATAACATATAAACTGCTTTACTTCGAATTCAATAAACTAGATGGGCGAAGAGAACCCCATACTGGTCGTAGAATGGGGCTGATCTGAAATTTTGACGAAACCCCTTACCTACACTATAGTTAGTTGTTTTAAATTATAAGAAAACTCTTCTAATTGTAGGTAAAACCGGTTCGACTTCGTCACAGTCTGTCCCACTAGAAATATAAAATCCTTCACCATTTGGTGAGGGATTTTTTGTTTCTGCGTCTTCTTATTGATGAGCGAGAAGTTTACACTGAGCATTATGAGTGAAACGAAATAATAGTCGAAGTGAGCCCATCAGGGCCCACAAAATGGAAAGAAACCCAATCACATATTGTGATTGGGTTTTGTTTTTTATACCTAAAAAAGTGAGAAGTTTGAATGTTGTCCTTAGTTGGCAATGGAATTATATTTTATGACTAGCATTCTTCGTAAAAAAGAGGCTGCCTTTTCAGGCAGCCTCTTTTAAATAAGTGAAAAAAGGAATTCTCTACAATCTCTTTGTGAAAAACTAAAAAACTCTTTTTACTATTATTTGTTCAATAGCAACTTTCTGTTGAATGAACCATTATTCGTTTTTATACTTAGAAAATATATCCCATTAGCTAAATTGGATAAGTCAATATCCAATGCATCTTTCTCACTTGAGAATGTATTAACCTTTAATACCACTTTACCTTGCATATTTACAATATAAAACGAATTAATTTCGGTCTTTCCTTCGTCCCATTTAATTTGGAAAACACCCTTAGAAGGGTTTGGATAAACTTCAATTAAATCAATTGCTGAATTGTTGATTTCTCCAAGTTCTAATTCCTTTTTCCTAAGAAATCCGCCTGTCGTTCCCATATCTTCTATTCGAGCAATAAAGACATCAACTGCAGAACTGCATTGTAATATGGTACTCCCTAGAGTCATAATTTCGGCGAACCTAGAAGCTAAATATACATGATCATCTCCATCATGTGTAATACAAACTGGAATAGGAGGATAAAGAAAACCATGATTAGGAGAATTTACATGATGATATACACTACTAAGATTAGGTGTAACACTTACTGCCCATTGTTCAGTTCCAGATGTATTGTATTTTGCAGTATAATAATTATTTATACTAGATCCCAGAGTTGTATTTAATGTTGGTAACGACCCCAAAGTTAAATTATAACGATAGACCCCAACCACAAAAACATCTCCAGAAGGACTAATACTCAGACGCGAACCTATTTGACGTTTGGGATACGCCTGTGAAATAGTGGAAGTTCCAACTCTGGCCCAAACTTCAGTTAAGGTTGAATTATATTTCACCAATGCAACAACTCCATAATGAGATGACCCATTAAAGTTAAACCCTGAAGCATCATGACTTGCAATTACAAAAATATTTCCATTGTCATCGGCTTTTATGTCTCCCGGTTCAAACTCGTTTTGAGCTACATTTAAACCCGATCCATTTGAGTTAAACTTAGCAATCATTGCCTGATTCTGAACGTTTGTAGTTAAGGGTAATGATCCTAAATTAACTGTTCCAGTGCCTTGCACCACACCTGTCATAACCACATTTCCTAAATTATCTACATCTACCGCCCAACCATAGGTACTTGGACCATTCGCATCTGTAACTACCCAAGTCTGATTTCCAGAAGGAGAGTATTTAACCAACATGTATTGATTATGATTGGTTCCATTTTGACTTTGCTGAAGCCCTGTAACGTAAATATTTCCTGAAACTTGATCTACAGCTACATCATAAGCGTGCGAATAATTGTTATTTAGGTTGAGAGGTTTAATCCATTGCACAGCACCTGAAGAAGAATATTTTGCAGTGAATCCCTGATAGTCCCCAGTTGTAGACAATATTACTGCATTTCCTAAATCGATCATATTTTTATATTGCCCCGTTACATATACATTACCACTAGCATCAACGTCAATTCCAGTTCCTTTAGACAAACCAGTACTATTATCCATGTGAATCCATTCTAAAGAACAACTGTTAAACTTTGCAATAAAAAAGTTTTCGTTAGAAGCCATCTGTTCAGTAATCATTGTTCCCATAAATTCAAATGCTCCACCAAAGATTCCCGTAATGTAAATATTCCCATTCTGATCACTCACGATATCTGTTATATACTCTTTGTTATTAGAAGTTATGGAGTATTTAGGCCATTGCCCTGTAGTATTAACACAGTCAATCAATTTTACTTCTATTGTCCATTCGCAAGAAGTACCCTCTATTATGGCATAAACACTAGTTCCCGCTGGACCTATATATGAAGAAAGATTATTAATTACTTGAGTAAAAGAAAGGTCACTAAACCATTGAACAGAATAACCAGTCCCGATATTTTGCAATTGAGCAGCGGTTAAATTGAATGTTCCAGAAGTACTTGCTTGAATTGAAAAGTTAACTGATACTACAGGAGGTTCAATAAATTCCAACGTCACATCTATTGTTGTTGAACAGAAATCTGGAGTTTGAATGAATAAATATACTACTGTGCCTTCAGCTGCTAAATAACTGGTAACGTTTGTTATTGGGTTGGTCATAGCAGGATCACTAAACCAATTATAAGTATACCCACTTCCTGTAAAATCGATCAGCGAAGAATTAAGGTCAAACTCTGTAAAACCATCTTCATCAAAATCACACGCATCTATGGTAAAATTACCAAAGCAAAAATTACCACAATCGCTAGGTATGTTTTGGCTATTATGCATGTTTAATACATATCGATTAGATGCTAATCCTGATTGAGTCGGGAAATCACTATACTGAATCGGTGAAAATTGATTATCGGGATCCATGGTAGTAAATGTGCCACAACCAATCTTTAAGTCTTCGTCTAACTTCAATAGATTCAAACTAGTTCCAGTATTAGAAAAAGTAGTTAAAACTCCTGAATTTACATACATATACCCTCCATTTGGACTTCTACAAATACTTTTCGGCGAATAGAAAAATTGTTTTGCCCCTATTCCATTAGGTGGTACAACCGGAAAATCAGGTCCTGCTGTAGAAGGATTAATAGTATGGATATTATATTCCCTAAACAGCACATTATTAATCGTTCCTGTTCCAATTGTGCCAAAGGAAGCCCAGCCACTTTTACTTAATTTCATTGCACACGGCTTAATACCGTTACTAGGGGCGTATCCCGTCATTATTATGTCTTGGCCATTATTCGAGGCGATCATTTTTAATGCTAAATATTCCTCTCCATAACTGAGCAAGTTAGATTCAAAGTACTTCACAATATTGCCAGTATAAGGATCAATTTTCGCTACAAGTAATCCATGAGATCTTCTAGTAAATGTTTTTTGATAAATCATGTTTTCTTGAGCATCATAAATCACATCCATTCCATGATCATAAGAAGCACTTACAGTTCCCCAACTATTGTTATTAGGATTAGTAATATCCCTAGTGCCCGCTGCATCTTCAATAATCAAGGAAGAAACTCCTTGTCCAGTCAAAGACTGGACCCTTTTGTTTTTTGCCCCTCCTAGAAAATATGCTGATTGAAATTGATTGGAATTACTATTGTAATTGGTGAGTTCAACCACAGAATTTGCAAAATCAAAATCTTTACTATCTCCTAGTTGAGAGAAATTATATTGTTCAATCCATTGTATTGACATGTTGCTGTTTAACTTAATCAGCAATTGGTTTTTAGGATCTGTCTCATTAAATCCGGAGGCAATTACTCCTGCAATAGCAAATCCGCCATCTGACGTATTGATAATTTCAACGGCTATTGAATTCTTTAACATCATACCTGCTACTGGGTCAGCAAACTGAATAGGAAGATGAAGGGCTCCAATACCATTCTGCGCACATGTTGTTCCGAAATCCTTTATTTCTAATACTAATGCTTCTTTGTTTCCACCAGTGCCATTGCAATAACCTGAAATTAGATATACATTTTGATAACCTTTTTTATGAATAATATCAAAGCTTCTCGCATTATCAGATCCATTAGGATCTTGGAACTCCCATTCCCAAATGATTTCACCCAGTAAATTCACCTTAAATACCACAATTCGTTTTTGGTTTTGACTGATATTATTGGTGCCGGATATGATGTATCCATCATCACTCGATGTACTCACAATGGCTAAGTCGGTTAAGTCTGAGGCTTCATAGTCGAATGACTTAATAAATCGAGTTGAAGATGCTGAACAATCTTCTACAAGAATAGTTTGAGGGTTGGCGTAGGATGTACTTCCTGAAATTCCATTATCAATATAATTAACAGTCAGTGCAATTGAATACGTTCCTGCGGGCAATAAACCTCCAGTCGTAAGGAGTGCAAAAACTACTTGATTTCCTGTACTTGTAATGGTTTGAGGTGATACGACATTATTAATTTCCGTTATGGTAAAGCTCCAATCAATTATTGTAGCTCCTGCTGGTAACTGACTTACAGACATACCCACAAGTTGTATATTATCTCCTTCGCATACCGTGTTTTGATCCATATCAAATTCCGCAGTAAATATCTGGGGGGTGTAATTTGGAATGCATCCTGACGATTCTATCCCTGTATTAATTCGATTGAGAACGGCATGCCAATCTTCACGTGTAGAACTAACAAAATTCTCCATACGTGTATTTTGCCCCGACACAAAAGGATTAACCCCACTAATAGGATGCGTGACTTTACAGTTATCATCCAAATAATCCATATGATTATTAGTATAAAAACCTGTTACATTACTACAAGTGTAATTTAAACTGGTGCATCCGTTTCCAGGGCCTAATTGTGGAGGAGTGCCTGCAATATGATCACCATCCATACCAAAATACGAGACTGGATCACACCATTGATCATTTGCAAAAACATGCTTCAGCAAAAGCCAATGACCTGCCTCGTGAACCGCAAGCTTACCTTGATTGGCACCTGCAGGCATAGTATAACCTGAAGAATTACTTAAGTTACCAAAACTTTCATTGATAACTGTTATATCATCGAAAAAACTACCTATTCCATAAGACGCTTCTCCTCCTATTGACTGGTTCTGTGCTGTCAATACATTATCTACCACATAAATATCTAAGTAATAATTTTCACCAGCTTGGTTAAAGGGTAAAACATTTTCAAGTGTTGCTACTTGAGCTTGGTTGCTGCTTTGGAAGCTTGATAAATTATTATTTATGGTATAAGTTACACCAGTAGATGTAATGGTGGTACCATTTACAGCTGACAGTTCTTGCCAACTTCCCGGTACTCCTGAGACACCTTCATACGATGGAGGTGCATTTTGAGCCAAGCAGAATTGGATATTAGCATCTAGAAATTCAGTATTTAAGCGGTTCAATTGATCTTGAATTCGATTCCAACTTGATCCGTTGTATTGAGTGTACAGCTCATACTTTGCAGAAGGGTATGTTCCTACAATATTACTGGAATGAGTAATAATGTGAAAGACAACCGGAATACGGTAAATTCCATTCACTGATGCTTTAAGGCCTGATTGTTTCTTCTTTGCAATTTCCTTTTCTAGCTTTTCATACCTTATCTTGTAGACGGGGTCATTTTGAATTTTTCGAATATGAGCTTTATCTACATCACAAGAATAAATGTTTTGAGCATAAGACTGATAGGTCAGTAATAAGGAGGTATAAATTAGTAGTGAATGAAGAATCTTTTTCATAGCTTTTTTCTTAGTTTTTGTAGTTAATTAGTTATAATTGATAAGTTATTGTTGCATACATTCCTAGTATAACTCAATATCATGCTATCAAACGTAAGAGCTCACTAATCAAACATCTGTCAGCTTATGGTTCTTTTTTGTCAGATCATGTTATGTTTCTTCGTAATTCTACTGATAACCAATTGATTGAAATTATAATTAAATTCTATCTTTTCTTACTTTTAAACGTCTTTCATATAGCAAGTAAATCGGTCTTATGAGAATTTTTATCCTTATTATCTCCTTTCTTCTATCCACTCAAGCTTTTTCTGCTCGATTCTATAAGCAAGCACATGCCGATAGCTTAAAAAAGAGCTTAGAGGAACAAAAAGGGAAAGAGCGTATCCATACCCTAATCCATTTAGCGGATTGTTATTATCAAATACAGTTAGACAGTGCCTCGAATTTTGCCTTAATGGCTAAAAAAGAATCCAAGCAATTGGATTACGCATGGGGAGAACACAAAGGCAATTACCAACAGATAAAGGTGGAGTTTCTGACCAAAAATCTGGGTGAGACGCTAACAAAAATACAAACAGAAAGTAGCTGGTTTAAAGAGAATGATTTTCCTATAGATGCTATTCGATGCGGTATAATTGAGGGCTATCATTTGTATTTGGTTAACTCAATCGAAAAGGCAATAGAACACTGCTATGCGGTATTACAAGAAGCAAAAAAGACGAGAAATACTAACTTACTTGGAGACGCATGGTATTTATATCATCTTGTTCAAGCCAAACAATTGAATGGAGAGTACTTTCAAGCTAGTTTAGATAGTGCGTTTTTTTATTGTGAAATGGTCCAGGATTCTTTGGGGTTAATAAATATTCAAAATAGAAGATATGAATATAGTTTTCGTTCTGAATTCATATCTTCTATTTATAAAACGTTAGATCTTTCAAGAAGGTGGAACAACGCTCGTCTCGAAAATAATATGCAACGATTTCTTTCCTTTATTTATGGAGTTAGAAACAACCCAGACTCTTCCAGTTTTTATCTTCAAAAGGGTCTTATTTCTGCTAAAAAATATGGTAGCAAGCTTTCTGAAGCTAGTTTATATTACAATATAGCGTATTGTAATTATAAGTTTTTTGAAGATTTTCCCGAGGCTATTGAATGGAGCTTAAAATCTATAGAGATAGCAAATAGGTTAGGATGTTTCGACCAAAGTTATAAATCTTCAAAACTTCTCGCAAAAGTCTATAAAATAAGAAAAGAATATCCATCGGCCACTCTTTATTATCTTGAAGCCAATAGAATTGCCAAGCAATTAAAGCATCCTTATTATATCAATACTTCTTTAGTCTCTTTAGTAAATATATACAGGATTACAAAAAACTTCAAAGAAGCAGAAGAACTGTATTTGGAAACAATCGATTTTGCAGAAAAAAAGCTTGAAGGAAGAGTAAAGCAGATGCTATTAGTTGGAGCAAATACACAATTGGCCTATTTATTTAAAGAACAAGGAAAGGCTAAAGAAGCATTAAAAATATTAGAATCAGCATTCAAGAGCAGCCTAAATATTAACCGCATGGACGCCATTGGCATTGGCATTCAACAAATGAAAATTTGCCTTGACATTGAGCAAATGAGCAAAGCAGATGAGATGTATATTAGAATCAAGCAGCTCTTTAAGGAGTTAAAAAGACCTTACTCCACTGACTTTCAGCTTCAAGTTGGAAGGTTGTATTTTGCTAAACAACTCTACTCGCCATGCATTACTGCCGTAAAAAAATTCATAGAAAACTCTCCTCAAAAGGAAGTGAGTGAGGATCGTAGAGATGCTTATGAACTTCTTTATAAAGCGTATGATAATTTGGGCAGTTCTAAACTTGCATTGCAAAACCATATTGCTTTCAAAACGATAAGCGACAGTATTAAAAATGCCAATTCTATTGAAAATGTTGCGCTCATACAATCGAGATATGAAACGGCTGAGAAAGAAGCTGAACTCTTAAAAGCTAAACAAGAAAAAGAAATTCAAGCTTTCACTGTTGCTCAGCAAGAAACCAAACTAAAGCAACAGCAACAAAATATTTTCTTAACTGTATTGGCTTTCATCTTTATTTTAAGTGTGGGGATATTGCTTTTTATTCGTTATCATTTGCAAAAAAAGAACAAAGAATTGGCTTTGCAAAGTAAACAACTTGAATTGGAAAAGAGGCAAGAACAAACCAAACAACAACTCCAACTAGCAGAGTTGCGTTCAGACTTCTTCTCCAATACTTCTCATGAGTTTAGAACTCCTCTCACACTTACTTTAGGCCCTTTAGACAAGCTTCTAAAAAAAGAACAATTAGAGTATAGGGGGGATGTTGAACGGATTCAAAGGAATGCTAAACGATTACTTTCTTTAGTTGATGAGACGCTAGATATCGCAAAAATAGAGAATGGCCATTTACCTTTAAGTGTGAATAAGATTGCTATAGGAGAATATGTCTCAAAAATTGCACATGGGTTTATACCACATGCTGAAACGAAACAAATTAGCTTAGAAGTAATTGATAGATCAGGCCAATATCAGCTTGAAGCGGATGAAAACAAATTAAATAAAGTTTGTGTTAATCTTTTAGAGAACGCCTTTAAACATACCCCTAATGGTGGTTTTATTCAGGTAATATGCGAGGCTCCTAAAGAAAATTCCATTTCCATTCAAATAAAGGATAATGGAGCAGGTATTGCATCTGAAAATATACCTTATATTTTTAACCGTTTTTATAAGGTTGATGCCAACACCGAAGGCACTGGCATCGGACTAGCCTTAAGTAAACAGTTGATTGAGTTACATGGGGGAACAATCTTGGTTGAAAGTAAAATTGGTAAAGGCAGTACTTTTTCTGTTCAAATCCCTTTGAGACAACCTGATGAGATCAAACACGTACTGTTAAAGGAAGATTATTTAGAACCTCTTATTCCCATTGATAGTCCATTTATACAGAAAGGTAAAACGATCTTAATTATTGAAGACAATGATGACGTAAGGCTTTATTTAGAGGAATTGCTAGTAGAAAATTATAAAATAGTACTAGCTGCTGATGGACAAGAAGGAATACGTTTAGCAGAAGAGAAGAATCCTGATCTTATTATTAGCGATGTTATGATGCCAAAGAAGGATGGATTTGAATTAACCAAATACCTAAAACAGAATCTATCAACTAGTCATATTCCTATTATTTTGCTTACAGCAAAAGCATCGTTAGAGAGTAAAGTAGAAGGCTTAGAGACCGGTGCAGATGATTATTTAA
>JAESST010000147.1 GCA_016763995.1 Flavobacteriales bacterium
AATACTTTCACTGCTGAAGGTATTGCAACCAATAATGTAGTAAACGTAAATACAGCTCCTAAGAAAGGATTCATTCCTGTAATAAACATATGATGTCCCCATACTAAGAAAGAGATAAATGCAATTGCCAAGATAGAACCAATCATTGCTCTATATCCAAAAATTGGCTTTCTTGAGTTGGTTGCTACTACTTCTGAAGTAATTCCTAATGCAGGAAGTAAGATAATGTATACTTCAGGGTGACCTAAGAACCAGAATAAGTGCTCATATAATATAGGAGATCCTCCGCTTACTTCCAATGCTCCCCCAGAGATATAAATATCAGAAAGGTAAAAACTAGTTCCAAAACTTCTGTCAAACATTAACAACAATACAGCAGCAAATAGAACTGGGAATGATAAAACACCCAATACAGCTGTGATTAGGAATGCCCAAATTGTAAGTGGCATTCTTGTCATTGTCATTCCTTTTGTTCTTAAGTTAAATACTGTTACGATGTAGTTCAAACTACCTAACAATGAAGAAACAATAAAAATAGCCATGGAAATAATCCACAATGTCATTCCCATTCCTGATCCCGGGATCGCTTGCGGTAGCGCACTCAATGGAGGGTAAATCGTCCAACCACCTGACGCAGGACCACCTTCAACAAATAAAGAGGCAATCATTACACATGATGAAAGGAAAAAGAACCAATATGATAACATATTCATAAATCCAGAAGCCATATCTCTAGCTCCTAATTGAAGTGGAATTAATAAGTTACTAAACGTTCCACTCAGCCCCGCCGTTAAAAGGAAGAATACCATGATCGTTCCGTGAATAGTGACCAATGCTAGGTATTTGTCTGGCGTTAATATTCCACCTGGAGCCCAATTTCCCATAAAAGTTTCCAAAAATGCAAAGCTTTCTCCTGGATAACCTAATTGTAATCTAAAAATCATAGACATAATCATTCCGATTAGGCCCATTAAGGTACCGGTCAAGAAGAATTGCTTTGCAATCATCTTGTGATCTGTACTAAAGATGTACTTGAATAAAAAATCGTTGTTGCCGTGATGTGCTGTTGCTGACATATCGCTATTAAATTATCTCGTAATTAATTTATTGATGAAAGTTCTGTGCTTTCTACTTCCGCTACTTGTGAAGAGTCAGCTTGAGGAACTTCTTCCTCTTTAATTTCTTTCTTTTCTTCTACTGTTACAAATTGACTTTGTTCGCTCAACCATGTGTTGTAATCTTCTTCACTCTCAACAATAATTTTCATTTGCATGTTATAGTGAGCCGTTCCACAAATCTTATTACACATTAAAATGTAGTCAAATTCTTCGTTACCAGTAATCTCTCTCATTTCAGCCGTACTTTTTATTGGCTTAAAATTAAATCGAGTTACCATTCCAGGAACACAGTTCATCTGAGCTCTAAAATGAGGCATATAGGCACTGTGAATTACATCTTGTGCTCTAAAGTAAAATTGAACATCTTTCCCAACAGGTAAGTGAAACTCTCCTTTTACAATTTTATCATCATTACCATTTACATCTGTAGAATCCATTCCAAGGAAATTAACTCCTTCGATCAATCTTATGTTCGCTTTACCAAACTGACCATCTTCTCCAGCATATCTAGCAGTCCAGTCAAATTGTCTTGCATACAATTCAATGTCTACCTTATCATCTTCTGCTGTTAATGGTGTTGTAATATTATTCCAGATACTCAATCCGTAAAGGATCAAAATTAAAAGCACTAATGCAGGAATGGCTGTCCATAACATCTCTAACTTATTACTATGAGAGAAGTAAGTTGCCTTTCTATTTTTGTCATAAGCGTATTTCCACGCAAAGTAAAATAACAGAATGTGTGTGATGATAAACACTGGAGTAATTACAATCCAAGTGATGTTCATCAATTCATCCACTACAACACCATGCTCTGAAGCTGCAACAGGTAACATACGATCTCCCCAAGCGAACATTTGCCATATGATAAACCCAAAATAGGCAATCAAGAATATCGGCATTAACCTCGCTTGAAACCTATTCTCCCTTTCAGTTGGAGCATAGGAGTTTTCTCCCTTGGCAGTACTTACCATATCCAAAACACTTACCACCTTACTGATGGCAATTATTCCTAATACTACTGCTACTAATATTAACAAATCTATCATTGTCTTTTATTCTTTAGATATGTAAGTGATTACTTTCATCCAAAAATGGATGGTTTACTACTGAGATTGGTGCTTTAGAGAATGCTCTGAAAACAACATATAAGAACAATCCTAAAAACCCTAATGCCATACCTACTTCCATGAAACCGATGTGAGCGTGGCTACCAAGACTCCCTGGCATAATCATCATGTAAATATCTAACCAATGCCCAACAAAAATGATACAACCAACGCTAATTAAATAACCCACTTGCCTTTTAGCATCTCTAGCAATCAAAATAACCATAGGGAATAGGAAGTTCATAAAAAAGATTCCGAAAAACAATACTTTGTAATGTTCAATTCTTATTATGTAATAAGTTACCTCTTCTGGAATGTTTGCATACCAGATTAACATAAACTGAGAAAACCATAAATACGCCCATAAAAAACTAATGGCAAACATCCATTTTGCAGCGTCATGTATATGACTCTTATTTACATTTGGCAAATAACCTTTAGATTTCAACCAGATAGATATCAAGACAAAGAAAATTAGAAAACTCACCCACATTCCAGAGAATACATACCATCCAAATAGTGTGCTGAACCAATGTGTGTCAATTGACATGATCCAATCCCAAGATGCCGTTGATGATGTAAACGCAAAGAATACTAGAAAGATCGCTGCATAAGTAATATTCTTAAAGTGAATTTTTGTCCCTCCTTCAGCATCTTCCATCAATGAACGCTTTCTAAACAAGTTTGCGAAGTAACACCACACACCTAAATAAACTAAAGTTCTAATCCAGAAAAATGTTTGGTTTAAGTAAGCTGATTTACCAGCAATAATCTTATCGAAATGACTATTTTTTATAGCTCCATCAACCAATTCATGAATGTACTCTGGATGTTCTAATCCAACAGTGGCTTCCATTACATACTCATACATTATCGAAATATCCATCCAATGGTATACATGATGGAGGTGAAAACTACCTGCGGCAAAGAATACAATTAAGATTCCTGAACCAACAAAAATGTATTGTGAGATCCCTTCAATTACCCTTTTCAGAGCAATCATGTAACTTGCTTCAGTTGCATATTGCAATGCTAAAAAGAACAATGCTCCTAAGCTTATTGCAAAATAGAAAAATCCATTTACAAATATGTTTGCCCAAAAACGGTTGTGATGATCAGAATGGTCGGTCATAAAACCAACTACCATGGCAACAACTCCAATCAACATCAGGATTGAGAATATAAGTTTTGCCTTTTTTGTAAAAATAAAATCCATGCTTTAATTTTTTCTTCCTTTCAGATTAAAATTGCTTTTACTGTCCTTCCTCTTTATCTTTCAATTCAGCTACCGCTTCAGTATTCATCGGAGCTTCTTTTGCTAAAGGATCTTTACCTTGAAGTGTTTGTACATAAGCTACAATCTTCCATCTATCATTCTCTCTAATTAAACTAGAGTGAGGGCCCATTGCATTTAATCCAAACATAATCGTATGATAGATATGCCCTTCAGACAATTGAATCATTGAACGGTCACCTCTCCTATTCGGAGTTTCATCAGCATAAGATGGAACAGCTCCATAAATAGCATTTTGAATTGACCCTTCACCTAGTCCTTTTTTTCCATGACAGTGAGCACAGAAAGATTCGTATAACTTTTTACCCTCTTTAATTGACTTTTCAGTCAAATCCAAAGGATTCTTTAATTGCTGACCAGCTAACTCATAGCCTTCCGTTGTGTTCGGATAAGCATATGGCCTATATCCTCTAGGAATAGAGTTTACCGGTGCTTTCATTGCTGTAGATGAATCCGGGAATTCGTAATCTACATAAACCTCTATGGCTGGTGAACGATACATGTCAGGCATATATTCTAAACCAGGACTTTGTGGGTCGTTACAAGCAACAAATAGCATTGTTCCAATTGCAGCTGTAAATATTGTATTGATAATTCGTTTCATTCTGTTCTTATTCAAAATAATCGTTCAGCTTATCTTTCTTCTATTAATATCGTTCCTGTTTTCTTCAACTCTTCAGTTAAATCGTCAACAGATATATGACTATCCGAAGGATGGATCTCCATTACAAATCTGTCGTTTGTTGTCTCAGGATAGGGGTTTCTTGCAGTTACACCAGGTAAAGTCCAGTTTCTTATAAAATAAGTCAATGCCATTCCGTGGGCTGCCAATAATACCGTAAACTCAAAGGAAATTGGAACAAAGGCAGGAAGGTTCTGATAAAAGAAATCATTTGGCTTTCCTCCAATGTTCATTGGCCAATCTACAATCATGAAATAATACATTCCACTTAATGCCAAAGAGAGACCTACTAATCCAAAAATAAATGCACAAATGGCTAACCTCGTTTGTTTGATTCCTATCACTGGATCTAAACCGTGAATTGGAAAGGGTGAAAATACATCTCTAATGTGCACGCCTTTCGCCACAAGCTCTTTAGCACCAGCTAACAGAGTCATGTCATCGTCGTACATTGCGTATATTACTTTGTCGTTCTTCATTGTTAACTCTTTTTAGTGTTCCTCAGTAATTGGTTTGTTTTTATACTGCTCACCTGAAGATTTCAAGATCGTTTTCAATTCATTCAATGGTAATACTGGGAAAAACCTTGCAAAAAGCAAAAACAACACAAAGAAAATTCCAATCGTTCCAATAAAACATCCTATGTCAATAAATGTAGGGTGGAACATTGTCCAACTTGATGGTAAATAATCTCTGTGCAATGAAGTCACAATAATTACAAAACGCTCAAACCACATACCGATGTTTACGACGATTGACATAAAGAATGTAAAGCCAATATTTGTTCTCAACTTCTTAAACCAGAATATTTGAGGGGAAAGCACATTACAGGTCATCATGGACCAATATGCCCACCAATAGGGCCCTGTTGCTCTGTTAATGAAAGCATATGCCTCATACTCTACACCTGAATACCAAGCAATAAACAGTTCAGTTAAATAAGCCACACCTACGATAGAACCTGTAACAATAATTACAATGTTCATGTATTCAATGTGCTTGATCGTGATATAACTCTCAAGATTCATCACTTTTCTCATGATGATCAATAGTGTTTGTACCATTGCAAAACCTGAGAATACAGCACCTGACACAAAATAAGGAGGAAAGATCGTTGTATGCCATCCAGGAATTACTGAGGTAGCAAAATCCATTGATACAATCGAGTGAACTGAGAATACAAGTGGAGTAGCTAATCCTGCTAATACCAAAGAAATTTCTTCAAATCTGTTCCATGCTTTTGCATTTCCTGTCCATCCGAAAGCCAATAAGCTATATATTTTCTTAGGAACTGTCTTAGTTACTTTATCTCTAATCGTTGCGAAATCCGGAATTAATCCAATGTACCAGAATACTAATGATACAGAGAAGTAGGTACTAATTGCAAAAACATCCCATAATAATGGAGAGTTAAAGTTTACCCATAATGAACCGAATTGATTCGGAAGAGGAAATACAAAGTAAGCTAACCATATTCTTCCCATGTGAATCCCAGGCCAAACAGCAGCCATCATTACTGCAAAAATGGTCATTGCTTCTGCAGAACGGTTAATAGCCATTCTCCATTTTTGTCTGAAGAGCAATAGTACTGCGGAAATTAAGGTACCTGCATGACCAATACCTACCCACCATACAAAGTTGGTAATATCCCAAGCCCAACCTACGGTTTTATTCAAACCCCAAGTTCCAATACCTGTTCCTAATAAATATAAAATACAACCAATTCCCCATGCAGCCATAACAGCTGCAATACCAAAGGCTATCCACCATGAACGGTTGGCTTTTCCTACTACAGAAGCCATTACATCGTCAGTAATTTGACCGTACGACTTCTCTCCTAGGATTAATGGTTCTCTTATCGATGCTTCTTGATGCATTCTATCTTGTTTTAAGCAATATTTGATTCTGTATTTCTTACCTTAACTTGGTAATAAATATTTGATTGTGTTCCTACTTCTTCAATAACTCTATAAGCTCTGTTACTTTGAGAAGCAGCTAATACTCTACTTGATTTATCGTTATAATCTCCAAAAGTAATGGCATTTGTTGGACAGGCTGATGAGCAAGCTGTCTCAATGTCTCCATCCATAACTGGTCTTCCTTCTTTCT
>JAESST010000148.1 GCA_016763995.1 Flavobacteriales bacterium
AGATACTTGGGAGGTTCTTTTATCCATGGGTTTATTGATACTTACCTTTATTGGGACCACTTGGATGGCAGGAAAAATATACCGCACAGGAATTTTAATGTATGGTAAAAAGCCTACTTTCAAAGAAATAGGAAAATGGATTACACATAAATCATAGTTTATGGCAACAATATTAATAGTAGACGATGATCGTCCGATTAGAAGCACACTAAAAGAAATTTTAGAGTTTGAGAAGTTTAAGGTAGACGATGCCGAAGATGGTGAAATTGCTGTACAAAAGATAACTAAGACCAACTATGACTTGGTATTGTGCGACATTAAAATGCCAAAAATGGACGGTATTGAAGTATTGCAAAAAATACAGGAATTAAAACCTGAAATCCCTGTGGTCATGATTTCAGGCCATGGAGACATTGAAACAGCCGTTGGTGCTATTAAACAAGGAGCTTTTGATTTTATTGCTAAACCTTTAGATTTAAATCGCTTATTGGTAACAGTAAGAAACGCTTTAGACCGAAATGAATTGGTAGAAGAAACCAAGGAGCTTCGTAAAAAAGTGTACAAGAGTAAGCTCAATGACATCATTGGCGAAAGCGCTCCGATTATGGACGTAAAAAACATGATTAACAAGGTTGCTCCAACTGATGCAAGAGTATTAATTACTGGCGGCAATGGCACAGGTAAAGAATTAGTGGCTAGAAACCTACATCAGAATTCCCCTAGAAAGAAAATGCCCTTTATAGAAGTAAACTGCGCAGCAATCCCAACGGAATTAATCGAGAGTGAATTGTTTGGGCACGAAAAAGGTGCCTTTACCTCTGCAGTAAAGCAGAAAAAGGGAAAATTCGAACAAGCAGAAGGCGGAACTATTTTCTTGGATGAGATTGGAGATATGAGTGCTTCAGCGCAAGCCAAAGTATTAAGAGCTTTACAAGAGAATAAAATCAGTAGAGTTGGTGGAGAAAAGGACATTAAAGTAAATGTTCGTGTATTGGCTGCAACCAATAAAGATCTAAAGCAAGAAATTGCAAATAATAATTTTAGAGAGGATTTATACCATAGATTAAGTGTCATCTTAATTCATGTTCCATCTTTAAACGATCGTATTGATGATATTCCATTATTGGTAGATTTCTTTCTACCCAAAATTTGCGCTGAACAAGGAATGCCTGAAAAACGAATTAGTTTAGAGGCCATGAGAAGTTTGCAGGATTGCAATTGGACTGGAAATATTCGGGAATTAAGAAATGTGGTAGAACGATTAATTATTTTAGGTGGAAACGAAATATCTGTTGATGATATTAATAAATATGTAAGAGTAAATTAATTATCGGTTCTTAAATTTAACAATAAATAGGCGTCTAAAATTAGACGCCTATTTTGATTAACAGCCAAACATTTAAGCTTTTAGCATTTGTTTAATTGTTTTTTCTGCCTCTTTGGTAGTCCAATACGAAAGATTCGATAGCATTGTAATCTGATCAACCGATAAACCCAACACAGTTGATTTACCAGTACTAACATATGGAAAGTTATCTTGCTCTACAACAGCCTTAACTTCAGCAGAAAGTCCATCACTCCAACTAGTAGTCATGCTATTATACACCCAAAGAACCTTTGTTTTCCAATTACCGGGCACGGTCCATTTTTCATTCTCCACTATCGAAAATGTTGTCTCTGCAATCAAAGGTTTATCATTATCCAAACATGTTTTCCATTTGGAAACAAGCGCATCAAAGTCGTCTTCCTTAAACACTTGCATTCCTTCTAGCTCAGAACCAATAAAATTTGTAATATAACCTCCCTCCTCTTGTTTATTAAAAAATGCAGGAACTTCTCCTGTAATATTTTTAAGTTGAGAAACTCCGTCTATTTCTTCAAACTCCAACGGAGCACTTGTATTAATAAATACAATAATGTTTTTTACTTTACGGCGCAACATCGCCATTAGACCAAAATTATCTGAAAGGCCTGCGTCTCCAAAAAGCCAATCTACATTTTTAGGAATGTTTGAGTTAACTCTTGGAGTAAAATAGTTCGCTTCAGGAGTCAGCGTAGGTGCTGCGGAATACAAGCCTCTACCAAGAGTTCCAAAGAAACGAAGAATAGATGGTACTGTGATTTTGGCGACATTAAACAACTCTGAATTTACATTTTGAAATACAGAGTCACCCTGCGACATTTGCTCTAACTGAACACTTTCCAATTGATTAGAATCTTTATGAAGGAAATATTCCAAAGCTTTAGTTCCCATTTCAATTAAGTCACCTAAAATCTCCTCTGTATTTTTCAAAGCCCCTATTGAACTTGTTACTCCTGCAAAAGCAGAACTACTGGTTCCACTAGCTACCGCTAAACTAGCAGAAGGAATAGAACCCTGAGACATCACTAAAATTTTATTGTCTTTAACAGCTGCACTTGCATTCGATCCATATGCATGCATAGCTGTATTTCCTCCTCCAACAAATTGATTCGCTAGTTTTGTTTGAGCGTTAAATGCCGCTCCTTGATATAAGGGCGTATATTCATAACCAATGTGTCCACCTTTCTTATGAATAAAATTAAAAATAATGTTATTAAGACTGCTTTCGGGGCGTAACATTAAACTATTCATGATTAAATAGGGAGGATATCCGTTTGTTACATTCAAGGTTCTAAAACTGTCTTTTGTTACAACTTTACTTAAACTCGCTAAAGCATTCCCCTCTAAGATTGTATTCAAACTATTTTCATCAAGAGTAAAGAGGTCCCTATTTTCTGTCAAAGGCTTATACATTCCATTCATCATAAAGAAATTCAAACCAACAGTGTCAATCCAAAAACGATTTGGAGTTATTTTCAAATCAAGTTTATACTTCTTATCTAATTCTGCTATTCTATCAAACATTTTTTGAAAATCACTGCTTGTAGTTGGGTCCATATCAATTTGGTTTTTAAATTGATACATAAAATAAGGAACCATTCGTACAATGTTAATGATTGTCCAAAGTGAAAACCAACCCTTCTGAGCCCCAACACACATTGTTGGTGCTTTTTCTGCTCCCAATTGACTTTGATAATCTTCAGGATTAACTGCTTTACCAAGTAAAGTTTCAACATCACTTTCGGTTGAATAGGCATAAATACTAGAGGCCCAAGAACCACCTGAGACCGAAGAAAAGTATCCTATTTTATCTTGAAATTGTTGGAGGTATCGCATTTGTCCCATTCCCATCACCAATGCACGAGTACCTCCTCCACTAAAACAAACACCTGTATTTATTCGATTTTTGTATTCTTTGTGTTCCCGCTCAGGAAATAATTCACTTGAATCATTTATACTATTGCCGGAATAAACATCTGCAAAAGAGTAATAAATGTATCGCCGATAGATCATATCCTCACCATCAAAAGTGAGTTTTACCCACCAAATTTTACTCAAATCCTCATCGTTAATATGTTGAAACAATGAATTATTTGCTGCATTTGACTCAATTTTTTGCCCTTCTCCCCAACTAACTGTTCCTCCTAGAGAAGTAGAAGAACCTATCATTATTTCACCGGATGGATGACCTGGTTGCAATTCGTAAGAGGCTCTTATGTAATAGCCCGACTTTGCAGGCCAATGGAGCGTTCTTGAAGTTACTTCAAATTGAATAACCCAATTACTATTCGCCGGGTCACGTAGAGTTGAAACTTGTTGTTCTAACATAGTATTAAATTTTTAAGTTGTAATTTGATTTATGAAAATTTCAAACATGAAGACACCTTCATATTTATTACAATAATAATCAACAACTTACGCATAACGAAATAAATATTCTGAACCCCAAGAAAATTGTTCTGGACTACTAATATATTGTTATAAAGCATTTTGCGTTTCATCAAAAAACAGCACTAAGTGATATTCCATTATTGGTAAACTTCTTTCTACCCCAATTTGCACTAAACAAGTAATACCCTAAAAATAAATTAATTAAGAGGTAAATAAAAATTTTCAGGACTGGAAATATTCGGGAATTAAGAAATGTGCTAGAACGATTAATCAATTTGGGGGAAAACGAAACCTCTGTTGATGATATTAATAATTATGTAAGAGTAGATTAATTAGTGTTGATTTCTATAAAAGAGCAGGTATATATAAGTAGACGCCTGCTCTTTTATCATAAATATGAACTTATTCACCATCTTTATGAATTTAATTAGCATAAATCCAAACTTTATGTCTTAACTTGTTGGCTATAAATTTAAAAATCAACCTATAGCTTAAACTTCTACTCCATCTCCCGCTTTATTTCAGGACCTGAAGTGCTATTTAATTTTAGCACCATGAAAAAAATATTTTCTATTTTACTAATGCTCATTAGTGTGCAAAGTTTTGCACAGAATTAGGGCTTATTTAACAGCAGCATTACTTATAGCTTTAATCGTTTTAACATCCATACTGTTCAGTTTTGTTCTGTCGTGATTAGTCCTCCATCAAATAACTGGAAATTTAATTTCAGCAGAGTATTAAATGATACCGTTCATCAAAACACTATAAGTGCCACCATTCCAATATTAGACATTACTCAACCTAATATATTTGGTAAAGCTGCCATTCAATCGGGTGATTCCATGTTGTTTCATAACCAAGAAGGAATTCCTGTTTTAATTAAACCATTTGAGAACCTCAATAGCAGTTGGACTTTTCTACAAGATTCTAATTTGACTGTAACAGCTGAGATTGATAGTATTTATTCGGATAGTATTAATGGACAATTAGATAGTTTAAAACGTATTCGATTTTCGAGTAAAGATGGAAATGGACTTACCATTAACCATCCTATGAATTCAAAAGAGATCGTATTCTCTAAAAACAACGGATTCATCAAAGTATTTAGTCTTTATGAAGCTCCTTTTGACCCTGTTTATCTTAGTGTAGAATACTCAGGAAATTACGATCGTTTTTTTGTCGACATGGATATTACTGTTGGAGATATGTTTGATTACAACATTGGAGATGAATATCATTATAGAATTGATAAGCCTGCTAGCCCGCATGGCCCAAGCATTCCAGACTATGTTAATTCTAAAGTAATTGCAAAGTATACTTCAGCTAATAATGATACAATTATCTATCAGACAGAGATAAAAAAAGAGAGCAATTCTTCAAGTGTTGATTTTTCTCAAAACCCTCCTATTGTTACTTATTATAAGACTTTCAACACTTTAAACAAAATTGATACTATTCTTTATCCAAACAATAGGTATTATTCCCCACTTCCTAAAGTACCATTCATAAAAAATACCCAGTACATGATTTATCAACAATGGGCCACAGTTGACCGAGTCTCTTATACTGCTCCTTATGCATCAGGAACTTTCAATGAAAGGCTCGTGACTCAAAAAGCATATGGCATTTATGTTTTTGATACTCTGCAACAATCATGGATTATTGATCCATACGCTATTCCCTTAGAAAGTGAGATTGTAGTTCAAAATGTTTGTAGTTACGAAAACATCTGGACGCAAACTCCTTGGAGCGGAAACTCTGCTATCGTTACTAATCTAATTTACTTCAAAAAAGGAACAGGGACATGGGGAAATCCAAGAATTGTAGTAGGACTTCAACCTACTTTAGCATCCAATGATGAAGTTTCAATTTTTCCAAACCCTGCAAACCACGTCTTAAATTTAAAACATAGTAATAAACTTATATTCAAACAAATCGAAATTATTGATTTAAAAGGAAGAGTTGTTTTAGAAAAGGATTATAATTCCATAATTGACCTTAATTCTTTAAAAGAAGGGCTTTATTTCCTTCGTTTAACCGGAGATAAGAATACGATTACTACAAAATTTATAAAGGAATAAATTTAGCTTGTGAGGCGCTTCTTTACCATAATGCTGAGTTTTATAGGATTATCAACCTTTGGGCAAAATATTAAACTTGACCAAATCAATAAAGAAGTAGATTTAATAGAATCTGATACAACTCTCAAAAAAACCGAATTTGATTCTGGTTACTTTCCACACATTACAACTGATGGCGGAATTGTCTTAACTATATGGAAAAATGGAAAAGAAACCCACTATTTATCTTAATAATGACTTAGCAATCAAAATAATAGAAACGGAAGAGAACTTTGAACGTACAAATAGTGATTTAGATTACAACGAGTTAAATGAAGTATTTAAAGAATCAATTTATGTTTTTGATTGGAAAATGGATCAAGGAAAAATAATTCGGTCAGGTAAAAGAAATATGAGCGAAATGAGCTGCTCAACTTTTGAATTGGTAGAGCCAATATTAGAACAAGTCCAAGAATTAATCCCAGATTAGCTAACAATTATAAACTCAACTCCTCCAAAAGTTTGAAACTTAGGAGGAATTAAATGCAATAAGCTTTATAAAGTACTTAAACCAAAGATTTCGCCTCTTCTAAAGCTGCTGCAATCCCGTCAGGGTTTTTACCGCCTGCTGTTGCAAAGAAAGCTTGACCACCACCACCACCTTGGATGTGTTTTCCGAGTGTTCTCACCAATTTACCTGCATTCCAATCCTTTTTCAGCAACTAACTCATCGCTAATCAAAATCGTAATTGTGGGCTTTCCTCCTGCTTTTGATGCTAAGACTAGAAACAAACGTTCTACTTCTGCTTTCAACTGAAAAGCAATGTTCTTAACAGAACCGGCATCTACTTCCACCTCTTCAATTAAAACATTCACACCATTTATAGTTTTCACTTTTTCAAGTAAGTCTCCTTTTAGGTTGCCTGCTGCTTTTGCCTTAAACGATTCTAGCTCTTTCTGGAGTTTTTGATTTTCAGACAATAAACCATCTACCGCTTGTTGAATGTTCTTCGGATTCTTTAAGCTTTGTTTTAGCTCATGTAATAAATCGTTTTGAGCAAAGAAGCTATCCATAGCTTTTTCAGAACTAATGGCTTCTATTCTTCTTATTCCTGCCGCAACGGCACTTTCGTGAGTAATCTTAAACAGACCTATTTCCCCGGTTGCTGCAACGTGTGTTCCTCCGCACAATTCAACAGAATCTCCAAATTGAATCAAACGAACTGTATCGCCATACTTCTCACCAAACAAAGCCATTGCTCCTCTTTCTTTTGCTTCTTCAATTGGTAAATTACGTTCTTCTACTAAGGTTATGTTCTCCCGTATTTTTTGATTCACAAAAGCTTCTACTTTTCGAATCTCTTCAGCTTCTACCTTATGGAAATGGGAGAAATCAAATCGCAAATGCTTTTCATTCACCAAAGAACCTTTCTGCTCCACATGAGTTCCCAAGACCTCTCTTAGTGCTTGGTGTAACAAGTGAGTTGAGCTGTGATTCGCCATTGTCAAGCCTCTGTTTTTGGTGTTCACTACTGCTTCAAAATCCAGTCGAACATTTTCCGGCAATTCATCGGCAAAATGAACAATCAGGTTGTTTTCTTTCTTTGTGTCTACAATGGAGTATTTCTTTCCATCAGCTTCGATGTATCCCGTATCTCCCACCTGGCCACCACCTTCAGGATAAAATGGCGTGAGATTAAACACCAATTGAAACAGGTCTTTGCCTTTTTGCTTAACTTCTCTATATCTACTTATTTTAAGAATGATATCCGTTCTATCGTAACCGACAAACTCTTCTTTATCATCTTTATGCACCTCAATCCAATCTCCGGTATCCACTCTAGTTGCTTGCCTTGAACGGTCTTTCTGCTCTTGTAAATTCTTTTTAAAAGATTCCATATCCACTTCAACCCCTTTTTCTTTCGCCAATAGCTGAGTTAAATCAATTGGGAAACCATAGGTATCGTATAGTTCAAAAGCAAAATTTCCAGGTATACTATGCACTGTCATAGACCTATCCTTAAACAACTTAAACGTCAACTCAAATTGCTCAATTCCTTTATCGAGAGTATGTAGAAAAGAATTTTCCTCCTCTTGAATCACTTTTCCGATCAGGCTTTGCTGTTTTCCTAACTCAGGA
>JAESST010000149.1 GCA_016763995.1 Flavobacteriales bacterium
AACCTGAGTTCGATTCTTCTTAAGAATTCAGAACGTAGATAAAATAGTGAGATTTGATTAAAATTAATAAAGGAATAGCGAGCTATTCTAAGTAAATCTTAATCAAAATATTGCTGTTTAACTATGAAAACATTCACAGAAATAACAATCTACTGCGTTGAATCTTTAGAATATAGCCTGCTATATCTCTAAAAATCCGCCTTGTATATTGCCACTTCTGAAAATCTGAATTTCAAAATAATAATCGAACTCAGGTTATTAGTGTTTTTAAGCGATATACCTTACACTGCTATTCTTAAAAAAGCATCTTAGTCAATAAGCAACTAGCCAATTATTTAACTTTTGTCAAGTCTCTATAAAAATCAACAATAAAACTTAATGATAACAAAAAGAGAATATTAGCCCATTTTTTAAGAAACTACAAAAACGAATCATATAAACAATTAATATACAGTGATTTATATATTTTAAAATTAGCAGGATTATCACTACTTTTAGATCGCTCACTACCAATGCTATATCAAAATAAAATTCACAACATGCAGATTACAAAGCAAATAACACCTCTCTAAAACAAGCAAATTACTAGTAAGTAAAAACATCAACAGAGTATATGAAAATATATCTCAAATAATTAAAATCTAACCTTTTAAATATATCACTATGAAAAATTTAAGTAAATTATTTTTAACACTACTAATATGTAGTTTATCATTAATTAGTTTCGAAGCAAAAAGTCAAATAATTTCTGTAAACCCTTGTAATAGCTGGCAAGGTGTTGCTAAAGATTGTGTAGGGTCTTGTGGTTTAAATTCGTCAATGGGTTACCAAGGAGTTTGCTCGGGCCCTTCGTTAATGACCAATTATTGTATTACCAATGTAGGATCTAACTTATGTCCTAGCCATGAAGTTTTAACCACTGTTTTTGCAAACGGAGCCATTGTTGCAAGTGGAAATCTTACTGCGGTAGGTTCTAGCCTTTCTTTTTCCGCACCTTGTAATAGCTTTATCTATGTATATGATCAAGCTTCCTACATTGGAGGAATTAACTGTATTCAGTTGGGTCAAGCATACCTTAAACTGAGAAAACAATAGATTTCAAAGTATGTTTAGATGGCTCTATTACCAGCTTTTCTAAACAAATAATCAATACACTTACTAGTAAATTAAGAGACTGCCTGAAAAACAGTCTCTTTCTTGTTAGTTATCTTGTGTTCTACTAATAAACAAGTAGTCCGACAGAATAGAATTGAGCTTATTAAATAAACCTTAATAGAAAACTCCTTAGAAAACAAAGAATGTAGTAAGGAGATAAAGTAGGAATCAAATTGAACTATTTATTTCAGGTTATAGCATCAAAATCACCCTAACACAGTCAAAAACGAACTCATTTTAAATCTGAATAGCTCCCATAAAAAAGACTCTTACTACCTATTTTTGATCGCCTTCTTTTCTAACTTAAAGCATTTATTGCTTCAATGGCTTTTTCATAGTTTGGCTCATGTGTAATGTCGTCAACTTCTTCTTTGTAAGTAATTACATTGTTCTTATCTAAAACCAGGATGACCCTAGCAAATAATCCTTTTAAAGGACCACTTATCATTTCTAAATTATACTGACTTCCAAAATCATTGTATCTAAAATCAGATCCATTAATTATCGTATCTAAGCCTTCAGAGCCACAAAAGCGCTTCATGGCAAATGGTAAATCTTTTGAAATCACTAAGCCTACCACATCATCTCTTTTTTGTAAATCTTCGTTAAATACTCTAGTTTGCTTCATGCAAATTCCTGTATCTAAACTTGGCAAAGCCATAATCACTTTCCCTTTTCCTTCAAAATCAGCTAGAGAGCTTTCGCTTAAATCATCTTTTACAAAAGTGAAATCTTCTGCCTTATCTCCTACGTTTGGAATCACTCCACTCACTTCAATGGGAGAACCCTTAAATTTTATATTACTCACGTTTTTATTTTTTAAACAATGATTTTTTATTTCTGTTTACTTGTTTTCTATTTTATGTTACGAAGGTAAGCGAAAGACATAATTGATTCAACACAAAGCGGTAAATTAGCAACAAATCTTCCTTTATGAAATCACAGAAACTGAACTTCAACAATAAAAATGGTCATTCGCTTAGCGCTAGAATTGACTTTCCAGTAGATCAAAAGCCGACAGCATTTGCCATTTTCGCACATTGCTTCACTTGCAGCAAGAATCTTTTAGCAATTAAAAATATTAGTCGAGGCCTAAACTCTAAAGGAATTGCAGTTCTTTTGTTCGATTTTACAGGGCTTGGCGAGAGTGAAGGAGATTTTGAATCGACAAGCTTTACAAGTAATATTAATGACCTGTTTGCTGCCAATGACTTTTTAAAAGAAAAATTTGAAGCACCAAAAATTATGATTGGTCACTCTTTAGGAGGTGCTGCTGCTTTATTTGCAGCAGCAAAGTTAGAAAACATTGAAGCTGTTGTAACCATTGGAGCTCCCTTTGAACCATTTCATGTAACCAAGTTACTCACAGAAGGGATTGATGAAATTAAAAAAAGAGGGAAGGCAACAGTGAATATTGGAGGAAGACCATTCAGCATTTCAAAAGAGTTTTTAGAAGATTTGGAGAAGCAAAAGCCAGAAGAAATAGCAAAAGCATTAAGAAAACCTTTACTTATTCTTCATTCGCCGCAGGACACAACAGTCGGAATTGAGAATGCTGCAAAAATTTATTCTGCTGCATTGCACCCCAAAAGTTTTATATCTCTTGATGGAGCAGATCACCTCTTAAGTAAAAAAGCTGACTCTTCTTATGCCGGAAATATGATTGCCGCTTGGGTTGAAAAATACTTAGACCCAGACAACCGGAAGTCTACTTTAAAAAGCAACAGTAAAGTTGTGGTACAAACTAACGAAGAGAGCCTTACAACTGAAATAAAAGCAGGAAAGCATCATTTTCTTGCCGACGAACCTGAAGAAGTTGGTGGTTCTGATCTTGGCCCAACACCTTACGACCTTTTAAGTTCAGCATTAGGCGCTTGTACTTCTATGACTTTGCAGATGTACGCCAAACGAAAGAAGTGGGATTTAAAAGAGGCAAAAGTCCACTTGGATCATAATAAAGATTATGCTCAAGATTGTGACGATTGCGAAAAATCATCTGCCAAAATCGATCACTTTAATCGAAGATTAGAGTTAAAAGGAGATCTTGACGAAAAACAAAAACAGAGGCTTCTTGAAATTGCAGACAAATGTCCAGTTCATAAAACATTGCATTCCTCTGTAAAAGTGATTACAGAATTAGCATAAATACATCTGAATTGCTTTTAAAAAAACTGGTCGTTAAAATTCACCAAATAAAGACGCTCTGTTGCTCTGGTAACTGCCGTGTAAAGCCAACGAGCATATTCAGTATCTAACATTTCTTCTGTCAAGTACCCTTGATCTACAAAAACAGCTTTCCACTGCCCCCCTTGGGACTTAT
>JAESST010000150.1 GCA_016763995.1 Flavobacteriales bacterium
CTCATCGTGTTCATATATCCCCAGTTTGGTAGCGACATCGAACAGACCGACGAGGCCTACCGTAGTGTTGACGAGTATTCGCCCAGTCGTTTGAACGGTAGCTTTTGGTTTGAGTTGTAGAATTGCATTAGTCAGGTTATTGAGTTCAAACAGGTTATTAAAAAAGTTAGAGATACTGTTTTCGACGATATCGGGCATTACGAGTGCGTAGGCAGAAACGACGGGTAGAAATACATAGCGATCGAAGCCCGCATTAAAACGGTACATACCGCGATTAAAGCCTTCCCAGGGATCGTATACATCAATGGGGTAGGAAACCTCATCGCGCACAACTGAATGTACGGGGTGAAGCGCAGGAGTTTCATTCGCTGATTTTTCGGGCAATGCACTGCACCCCAATAGAAACGATAAACAGGCACTAAGACAAAGCAGTAAACAATGGTGAATAACTACTGGTTTATGCTTCATTGCCTTAATCCCCTTTCTTACTGAAATAGCTGACCATGTAATCGACGTTGTCTTTATAGGCGATATTGCCGCAGTGACCGCCTCGGGGATAAATGTGGGCCCGTGATTGAAATGTATTACGGAAGAAGTCGATCTCACCGGGAGCAAGAATAATGTCGTCCTCGTTGTGAACAACCGCAATTTTGTTTGATGAGCGTAAATAGTTGGTGATGCTTGTCAGACTGGTGTCCTGCATTAACGAATTGCGGGTAACACTCGTTTCCAGTTTCTTGTAGAAAGGATAAAAGCGCTCGTTGAAATAATCGGTAAAACTAATACGACTAGCGACTTTAAAATAATTCGTAGTGGATTCGGTTTTATGGAGTTGGTGATTGTTCGGCAGTATGTAACCGCCTCCAGTTACTATGTCGGAAAAAAAGATCATGTTGGCCGAGGATATGCGAAATGACATACCAATGGTGGCAGACATTCGTGAGATGTCTATTTCATTTCCCCTGTTTTGATAGATTTTGTGGAGGAAGTCATCGCTGAAGTCCACATTTTCTAGCTCTGCATACACTCTAGAAAAATCGTCCATCAAGTCGCCAAAAAAAGCGTCAAAGTTGTCTAGCCCGCCAGGAATATTATCTTCGAGTAGTTGATCGAGGATGGATACCGAATTAAACAGGTTGACCGGGGGGTTGACCATTAAGACCTTTTTAAAATTGAAGACCTTGCGTTCTTCGTCGAGCCTGGCAACAAAAGCCGCTTGTGTCCCACCAAGGCTATAGCCGGTTAGGTAAAATTCCGTTATATCGACCTTGTTTTGAATTTGTCCAAGTATTGCCTCCATTACTCGGTAAAGGTCTTGACTGTCATGGACGGTATGGCCGGGCACTTGTGTAGTCGATGCCGTTGCGATGAAGTTACCGTAGGTGGGCGACGGCAGGGACACAACGTGTAAGCCAGCCTTATAAAGAATTTTCTCTAACAAACGCATCTTGGCACCGCGATGACTGGCGCCAGTACCTGCTATGGAAAATACGAGAGGTGCTTTATGTTGTTGGCTAACAAGGCTATAACTGAGATCGTTTCGCGGTATAAATGAGTTAACTTTACGGTCTGGCAAAACTACAACGGTTCTTTCTTCGCGGTGAATATTATCTGGCAGCGAGGCCATATGAGCCTTCGGCGTACCGATAATCGTTGCTGCTAAGGGGTTTATAATGGGGTATTCGTACGGACTACTGGCCAGGCACACCGCGTTTAATAAAAAACTGAAAAGGCAGACAACGGCTTGTCGCTTCATAATTTAGTCCTGCCGGCGTAGTTGATCGATGAATGTTATTGTGCCGTTAATATAGAGTGTGATGTCAATTGAGCGCAAGAGATATAATTTTTATCGGCATGGTGCTCATACTTCAGCTATCCATATTAGCTTGTTAGTTTAGTAATCAGCATTTTGGACAGATAGGTAGCGATATATACAGCTACTCGCCTACGATATTAGGCGACAATCTATGTATGGCAGTCAAAAGAGTGGCCTGAATTAAAATGTAACTGATTAGCCAGAGATGTGATAGACACTTATGAGATTAAGGATGGGCGAAAAATGCGTAAAATAACGTACGTGTGGCTGGTACAGCTTATGCTTTATTTGATGTTGGCCACAGGTTGTGTCGTCGATGACCAAAGAGCATTTACATATTCAGCTAAGGATCGAGCGATCGTTAAGCGTGGGGTGATAGAAAATATGACAACGACTATGTTGGAGCAAGTAGAGGTCCTCCATTTACCTACCCGGGCCATCACTAGTGTTTCGGCGATATATCCTGGTACAAGCGCAGAAATCGGCTTTCGGCCGACTCAATTACTGGCGGACTATGCCGTGCTAAGCTGGGTTCAAAAGGGGAAGCAGATGAAAGTTGACCTGGAGGTGCCGCAGGTGGCCGAAGCCAGGAATAAAGGGCCATTGACACTTGTTTACAGGGTTTTTCCGGACAGTCATGTAACAGTACAGCTTGAATACAAAAGTGAGAAAGATCGCAATTGAGCTTAAGCTATTAACCAAAGGCTTGTTGATGGGTGAATAAAGGATGTTTTTTTCGACCCTGGCTTACTCAGGTCATTAAAGGCATTTTAGAGAGAGTATTTGTTATTTTATTATTGGTGCCAGGCCCATACGCTGACGCATATAGCCCCTCGCTGCATTTAGGTTAAAGACAACTAGCTCTGCTAGCTTTTCGAATCCCTCATGTCGGGTTTCAACAGGGGCATCCAACCACACAACGCCTGACCAAAAACTTGTTGCCCGATGCTCTGAAAGCATAAACGCGGATACTTGTACAACCGCTCGAGAATCAAAATCACCGCCGCGTTCATCGCTTACAAATTCCTGGATACTGCTATATGCGCGGGGAGAAACGTATTCTTCAGACGATATTATGCTAGCCTTCTCGCCGACATCGATGGAGCGTAATAGTAAAGCGCCATGTATTCCGTTGGCATACAACTTATGGCGTAATTTTGGGTCACGGATATTGCTAATATCCTTTATCAGGATATGACTGGCAATTGCATCATAGTGGTTAGCTAGAAGTTTATTGACGATTCTGTTTTCTAGATCCTGGCGTATTTCGTAATTGTCACTGAGTGCCACAATCGCGATTTTTAAGAGAGTTTCGCTTTGTTTGGCATTAGCAGGAGCGCCCAGGACGCTTAGCATAATTAAAATGTAGCTTAACAATGTTAATTTTTGGATCATCACATACTCCACTGGGTAGATCTGTAGCTTTAGATTAATCGTTTCAGTCTATTATATTCAGAAGGTAGCTCTCACCAAAAATAGGCGCGCCTGCTGATAGAATCGTTGCGATGTACAATTTAATGTGTAGCGACAGAAAAATGTTGATCGTCGTAAACTGAAGCTTTGTGTTAATGAATCTTGAGGCTGCGGTAAAAATAATTGGCATCTATTTATTCTTCGAGGTTAGTATATAACTATAGGAAGCAATTGTCGGCTCACTATAGATGAGTCCCTAATAAAAACACCTGGAAGTCCAGTGGCAATATATTCGAACAAAATAATAATGCTGGTTGACGCATTTTGAGCAGCTTAGCTGGTACTGCGCGTTTCGGATTTGAAGCGCTGTTAATTAATTTACTGGTGCTTCTGGTGGTGCCAGCCTTTTTTGAAACTGGTGGCCGAGCCGTTTTTATAGCCTTGAACCTGTCAGGTATTCTTTTGTCGGGCTTATATTTGGTCGTTAACAGTAGGAAGGAGCTACTGGTGGGTGGCGTGTTGGTTGTAGCCACCCTGGTAGTAAGTTGGTGGGATAATATGTTACCAGATAGGGTGCATACATACCTTGTTGATGCCTTATCAATCGGCTTATTCGGCTACGCTATATTTTTCATTTCTCGTTATCTTTTTGAAACCGATCGTGTATCGCTCGATATGCTTTACGCAGCCTTGTGCCTATATTTATTAATCGGCGTCCTTTGGGTGTTTATTTATCACTTCATAGAAACAGGGCATCCAGGTTCTTTTACCCTTTTAGAGGAGGATGGAAGCTTTGC
>JAESST010000151.1 GCA_016763995.1 Flavobacteriales bacterium
ATGAGAGGTAGAACTTTAGATCATGCTTTTGTGATTTTAGATGAAGCACAGAATGCGACAAAAAGTCAATTTAAAATGTTTTTAACCAGAATGGGAAAGCATGCTAAGTTCTGTATTACAGGTGATGCTTCACAAATTGATTTGCCAAGGAATCAGCCTTCTGGTTTGCCACAAGCAATGCAAATTTTGGCCAAAACAAAAGGAATTGGATTTGTTCATTTTGATGGAAATGATGTAGTTCGACACATTTTAGTGAAACGAATTATTGAAGCCTACGATATGATTGAAAAGAACCAAGAATTAAAAGATAAATAATGAATCAGGCGTTAAAAGAGTCAAACTTTAACTTTCCAAACCAGACCAAGGTTTACAACGGAAAAGTAAGAGATGTATATAGCATTGGAACAGAGCGTTTAGTAATGGTAGCGAGTGATCGGATATCAGCTTTCGATCACATTTTACCCAAAGCCATTCCTTTTAAAGGGCAGGTATTGAACCAGATTGCTAGCATGTTTTTAGAGGCGACTTCAGATATTGTTCCTAATTGGGTATCGGTGGTTCCTGATGAAAATGTAACGATTGGTATACGGTGTGAAGTATTTAGAGTTGAAATGGTTATTCGTGGCTACTTGAGTGGTCATGCATGGAGAGAATACACTGCAGGAAGAAGATTGATTTGTGGTGTTACTATGCCAGAAGGAATGAAAGAAAATGATCGATTTCCGACTCCAATTATTACTCCTGCGACTAAAGAAGATGAAGGACATGATGAAGATATTTCAAGAGTAGAGATTATTCGTCGTGGAATTGTGGCAGAAGCTGATTATGTTCAGTTGGAAGACTACACAAGAAGACTCTTTCAAAGAGGAACAGAAATGGCTGCCGAACAAGATTTAATTTTGGTAGATACAAAATATGAATTTGGGAAGTTTGGTGATAAAATCTATTTGATCGATGAAATTCATACACCTGATTCTTCTAGGTATTTTTATGCGGAAGGATATCAGGAAAGACAAGACAAAGGAGAGAAACAAAAGCAATTAAGTAAAGAGTTTGTACGTGAATGGCTGATTGATAACGGTTTCCAAGGCTTAGAAGGTCAAATAATGCCTGAAATGCCTGATGAATTTGTAACCTTAGTATCTGAACGATACATTGAACTCTTTGAAAAAATAACAGGAAAGATGTTTCGAAAGGCAGATACTTCTGCTGTGAACGAAAGAATAAACAATAATGTAAATGCTGCGTTAAAGCAGTTGAATTAAGACAAAAGTATATATGGCATCTCATTTTCACCATTTAACGGTAAAAGAAATCAAGAAAGAAACGTTGAATACTGTTTCTATTATCTTCAATATTCCTGAAACGATTACTTCTGAATTTAAGTACGAAGCAGGACAATATTTAACGCTAAAGGCAACGATTAATGGAGAAGATATAAGAAGATCCTATTCCATTTCTTCATATACAAGTACCGATCAAGAGTTGCAGGTTTCTTGTAAAATGATTGAAGGAGGGAGAATGTCAACTTTTCTATTCAAAGAATTAGGAGTTGATGATACGCTAGAAGTAATGGCTCCAATGGGGAACTTTACTCTGGATGCTGTTAACAAACCTTTGGTATTATTTGCAGCAGGAAGTGGTATTACTCCAATTATTTCAATTTTAAAGAAAGCATTAACAGAAGGGAATAATACGGTAAATCTGTATTACGGCAACCGAGCCGAAGAAGAGGTTATTTTTAAATCAGAATTAACAGAATTAAGAGAGAAGTATACTGATAGATTATTAGTTCAACATTTTTTAAGCAGTAACGGTGAACGATTAGATTCCAATAGGACTCAAAGTTTAGTAAGCGGTTTAGGTGATGCAAAAAGTACATCAAATTACTTTGTTTGTGGACCAGAAGGGATGATTTCTGCGGTGAAATCAGGCTTAGAAACATCTTCTATAAATGCGAATCAGATTAATATCGAGTATTTTGCAAGCCCAAAAGCTGAAAAAGCAATCTCAGAAACTGTTGTTTCGGGTAAAGTAGGTGATATTATTGCAGAGATTGATGGAGAGGTGCACAATATCACGATGGAAAGTGGGGAAAGTATTTTAGATGCAGCCAACCGTATAGGAATTGATCCTCCTTTTTCATGTCAATCTGGAGTATGCACAACTTGTAAGTGTAAAGTAATGAGCGGAACTGTTGAAATGGAAAACAATTTCGGACTAGGAGAAGATGAAGAAGAGGAAGGCTTTGTGTTGGCTTGTATCAGTAAACCTACTAGCGCAGGAGTTAAAGTAAGCTGGGATGAGGATTAAGGCTTAATTAATAATTACTAATTTTTCTTCAAGGATTATCACTTAGAATAGAGCATTATTAATTCTATACGAGTAATTATTTATTGGTAATTAGCCATTGTTAATTGCTAATTAGAAACTACCAATCATTTCTCTTTCGAGTTCTATAACGTGGGCAATTGGTGCTAACAATGCTAAGTGTAAATACTTTCTTTAAAGGAATATACTTACCAATGGAAATTGTAATGCTTCAAGACCTATAGTCTTCTATTGATTAAAACAAAAAAGGATGAAGTAAACACTTCATCCTTTTTATTTAGTGAGAAATCAAACTTCTCCTTTCTTCTTTCTTTTCTTTTTCTTGTCGTTAACAAAAGTATCGTCGATTACTTCTCCTAATACTTTTACTTCTTTTGTTCGTTCGAAGTTTTTCTTCGCTACCATCATTTCTTCAAGCGTGTCTCTTCTAATCTTAATGCCACTTTTAGCACCTTGATTTTTTACTTCTAAATAGAATCCGTCCTTTAATTTTTTCGGTTTCGTTGAGGGTCTTCCCATAATTTTACATTTTTTTAGGCCGTTAATGGCACTAATTCATCTACTAATATTTCTGCTTGCATGGTACCATCAGCATTTACATGCGTTGGAATAACCCGTTTTAATTGGTTGATCCAATTAGGATTGTAAGCAGACTTTATTTTTATATAATTTTCGGTGAAACCGTACATTTCACCATTGTTCTCCTGTGCTTCGAAAAGTACAGTAAATTCTTTATTTAATTGCTGTTCATAGAAGAATCTTTTCTTCTTTTCTGAAAGTTGTTGTAATAATTTGCTTCTTGTCTTTCTAACTTCCATTGGCACAACCTCACTCTTCCTAATGGCTACAGTGTTATTCCGTTCTGAATAAGAAAATACATGTAAGTAGGAAACGTCTAATTCCTTTAAGAAATTCACTGTTTCTAGAAACAACTCTTCTGTCTCTCCGGGATAACCTACAATTACATCGACGCCAATACAAGCATCGGGCATTTGTGTTTTAATTCTTTCTACTCGATCGGTATAAAGTTCCTTATGATACCTTCTTCTCATCGCTCTCAATATCTCGTTCGATCCTGATTGCAATGGAATATGAAAGTGAGGCGCAAATCGATCAGAATTTGCTACAAAGTCAATAATTTCATTCGAGAGTAAATTAGGTTCTATAGAAGAAATTCTAAATCTGTCAACTCCTTCTACCTGATCTAATTCTTTTACTAAATCGGAAAAGTTTTCTTCTCGGCCTTTTCCAAAATCTCCGATGTTTACTCCGGTTAATACTACTTCTCTAACTTGTGTTGCTGCAACTTCTTGCGCTGTCTTTATCGTTTCCGTAATCGTATTGCTTCTGCTTCTTCCTCTTGCTAAAGGAATGGTGCAAAAAGAGCAGAAATAGTCACATCCATCTTGTACTTTTAAGAAAGAACGGGTCCTGTCTCCTAAAGAGAAAGAAGGAATAAACTCCTTTACGTACTTAATTTCTGAAGCAACTACTTTTCCTGAATACTGCTCTATTTCCCATTCTTGAACATGGGATAATAGGTTAAATTTTTCTTGAGCTCCCAATACAATATTGACGCCTTTAATCGATGCAATTTCAGTGGGTTTAAGTTGGGCATAACATCCAATTACTGCAATGAATGAGTTCTCAGAAAGGTTTCGGGCTTGTTTTACAATTTGTCTACACTTGCGATCGGCATTTTCTGTAACGGAACAAGTATTAATCACTACAATATTAGCCCCTTCCTTAAAATCAACCCTTGCATAGCCATTCTCTTCGAAAAGTCGTGCAATTCCTGATGTTTCAGAAAAGTTTAGCTTGCAGCCTAAGGTATAAAATGATATAGTTGAACTATGCCGCATACAATTTGCGAAACTAAGCAAATTAGCTTACAAAGTCAAATGCGTTTACTCTGATATTTCTTTCTGTCCTTTTTTTGATTAAAATGGATTTTTTTTTAGAATGAACTTTTTTCATTATCAGACGTCTATGTGTTTCTTGACCCAACTATTAAAACTAGTGCTTCGTAGTAAGGTTGACAAAAGTAATTAAGTTATTCATCTCAGAAATTATAAGGAAATGAAGGGTGCACCTAAAATAGAAATAGTAATAGTAATGCCTGCATATAATGAAGAGGCTTGTATAGAAGATTCAGTATTGCATTGGATATCATTTTTAAAGAATAAATTTAATGAGGATGTATGTAAACTAATTGTTATCAATGATGGCTCTAAAGACAATACAGGCTCGATATTAGAGAAATTAGAACAGAACAATTCAATATTAATGTTGATTAATCAGAGCAATCAAGGGCATGGAGCAGCTGTTTTGAATGGCTATCAAGAAGCTTTACGCTTGCACCCTGAATGGGTTTTTCAAACGGATAGTGATAATCAGTTTACCTCAAAGGATTTTGAAGAATTATGGAGGCTCCGAAATCAGTCTAAATTCATTCTGGGATATAGGAAAGTACGTCATGACGACGTTAATCGGTTGATAATTACTAGGATATTAAGAATTCTATTGTGGGTTGTTTTTCAGAAATATATAAAGGATAGTAATGTTCCATACCGTTTAATCAATGCTAATTACCTTAATTTATTATTGCAACAATTGGATCGCAAGCCTTTTGCACCCAATATTTTTATTAGTGTTTTGGCTGCCAAAGACAAACAAAAATTATTTGAAATTCCGATTCAACACTTAGCAAGAACAACAGGAACGGTTTCCATTGTTAAGTGGTCTCTATTAAAGGTATCCCTTAAGAGTGCTATGGAGCTAATTACATTTAGAAGAAGTCTGAATAAGCGACTGAAAAAAATATCTGAATTTAAACTAAATTTAAACTTATATGCATCATAAGTATTTAATAATTGGGGCGGGACCAACCGGTATGGGAGCTGCTTATCGTTTGAAGGAATTGGGAGAAACTGATTTTAAAATTATTGAAGCGCATGCACATGTTGGAGGTTTAGCGACAACCTTTAGAGACGAAAAAGGATTCTTATGGGATATTGGTGGACATGTTCAATTTTCGCATTACAATTACTTTGACGAACTGATGTTGAAGGCAATAAAGAAAGAAAATTGGTTGAATCATCAGAGAGAATCATGGGTGTGGATGCGTAATAGATTTATTCCTTACCCTTTTCAAAACAATATCAAATACTTACCTAAGGAAGATCTTTGGAAGGCATTAGAAGGTTTGATCAGTAATGCATCATCGTCAAAGAAAGAGGAATTGAAAAATTTTGAAGATTGGATATTTCAATCCTTTGGAGAAGGTATTGCTAATATATTCATGAAACCTTATAACTACAAAGTTTGGGCCTATCCTCCCAGTCAAATGAATTACAAATGGATTGGAGAACGGGTAGCTACTGTTGACTTAAAAAGGATTACTGAAAATGTAATTTTTGATAAAGAGGACCGTTCTTGGGGCCCCAATAATACTTTTCAATTTCCGTTAGAAGGAGGCACCGGTCAAATTTGGAATAATGTTGCTGACTTAATTGGGAAAGAGTATTTCTCTTTAAATAAGAGATTAACCCAACTGGATCCTATTAAGAAGAGACTCTTTTTCCAAGATGGAACGGAGGCCACTTATGAGTATTTGCTGTCAACTATTCCAATAGATAAATTATCTTCTATGTGCACCAAGCATATTAAAGAAGATATAAGTGTGACATCTCGCTTAAAGCATTCTAGTAGTCATATAATTGGAATTGGTTTAAAGGGGAGAGTAACAGAGGAATTAAAAACAAAATGTTGGATGTATTTTCCCGAGAACAATTGTCCATTTTACAGGGTAACTGTATTTTCTAATTATAGTCCAAATAATGTTCCTGACCCTGAGGTTTACTGGTCTCTAATGACAGAAACAAGCGAATCACCTGAAAAATTAGTGAATCGAGATGGCTTGATAGAAGAGACTATTCAGGGTCTATTAAATACAGGTTTAATTCAGTCGAGAGATCAAATTGTATCAAAGTGGCACTATACAGCAGAATATGGCTATCCAACTCCTTCTCTGGAAAGAGATCAAGTTATTAGAAGTGTAATACCTACTTTGGAGCAATATGATATATATTCCAGAGGAAGATTTGGGGCTTGGCTGTATGAGGTTAGCAATCAGGATCATAGTTTGATGCAAGGAGTAGAGTGGGCAAATCGTATTGTTTTAAAAATACCAGAAATTACTTTTAACTATCCGTCAGTAGCTAATGCAAATCTTGGAAGACTAGTATGAGGGAAAAAAAAATAAGCCTAGGGTAATTTCAAAAAAAGAGAAAGACTCCCCTATGGGTAAAAGATACTGGAGATCAAGTTCTAACTCACTATTTGCTCTAATTAGGAATTTAGTTTTAGGGATAGTATTCTACAACGCATTAACTTTATTATATACTAAAAATCAAGGTTATAATTGGGTATTAAGCTCGTTGCTTGCCGTTAATGTTAATTTTATCGATAAACATTATGATCTTACATTTAATCAAAAAAAGGAATCTAAGCTAGGGTTTAATTTTAAGTATTTAAAACTTATAGTCGATAATTCACCTGATTCAGCAATTCTTCTTTTACCATTTAATAGAGCTGATTATGAACAAAAGGATATAAAGTTAGATGATTTTCCAAAGCCCAGGATTCACATTATGAATAAGTCATATGTATCTTCTCATATTTACCCAAGAAAGGCAGTAACTGTAAAAGATTATGAAGATAAGACGACAAATATTAGAACAACGCATGTAGCAATTATTAGTGGCATAGGATATCAATACCTTTCAAGTCCGTATCTTGGTAAAGAAAAGCCAAAACATGCATTTATTCCAGGAATTTATTTGAATGAAAATTCGTTAATACCATGATGGATCTTGTTGAACTTCCTTTTAAGAAAAATATTTTTACATTTTTATACCATAAATTGCTTGGTGTAGAGAGTACTGAGGTAATAGGATTAATTGTTTTATTTCTTCTAGGTTATTCTATTTTAAATTTATGGAAGGGAAGTTTAAAAATTAAGGAAGTGATTGGCTTAGCTTTTCCTATTGGTTTTGGAGCAATGGGTACTATTTTATTTGGCTACCAATTTTTTACATCAGGACCAATTCAATTTTGGGCACTAAATATTATTTTGCTGATTGCAGTTCTTTTACTCTGGATACCTCATTTTATTCGCTTTTTTAGAATAGGTAGCTCCCTTAATCCCTTTCAATTAATAGACAAAGTAACTCCAATAAAGAAAATGGAGTCGTTTAATTTGATTCAATTTATTTCTCTCTTTTTTGCTTTTATAATCCTTATTACTATTTCTTTGAAAGGAATATATTGGCCCATTGCTGACTGGGATGCCATTACAACTTTTGATTTTTACGGAAGAGTTATTGCCGCAGAAGGAAAGCTAGTCAATAGTATTGTATTGGAACATGTGGTAGGTTCTGGCGTTGCTTACCCTCCTCTTACTCATTTAATAATTGCTTACAGCTATGTTTGTGGTTTTGCTGAACCCAAATGGGTTTTCACACTTTTTTACTTTGCTTTTAGTGTTGTTTTTTACGCTTTTATGAGACGGTTTGTAAATAGAACTGCCAGTTCAATTCTATTACTGCTATTTGTCTCAACTCCGGAGTTAATCGGCTTCTCAGCTTTTTGTAAAACAAACATAGTACAAATGGTTTACGCATGTTTAGGTTTTATTGGACTCTACATTTGGTTTAAAGATAGGAAACCATTATTTCTGTACTTATCAGCATTCATGTTAGGCTTAAACGCGTGGGTAAGAAGTGAAGGGATTGAATTCGTTATGATTGGATCATTGCTTATCATATATGAATTGTACAAAAAACGATTAAGTTGGAAATCTACAATCGCATTTTTTGCTCTTTCATTGTCTTTATTTATTTCTTGGCAGATTTTTATGGGTGCAAATGAAAGTCTTTCTAGTTTTCAGCAAGTCGAAATTATTAAAATCCCGTTTTTTGATGCAGATAAGTTAAACACAATAGTAACACATATTTACGGGCACTTTCAAAATATACCCTATTTTGCAGGAACATTTTATTTCTTTAGTATTTTCTTTGTCCTCTATCTACTATTTTTAAAACGTAACGAAAATCATATTTTTTTGATAGGCATCATATTAGTTGTTGTGTTGCACATTTTTATCCTTTATCAAATAAATTATTTAGGAGATAATATGATTTGGTTGCTTAAATACTCGCTAAAGAGATATATCTTCAACTATATTCCCCTGTGTTTTTTCTTTATTGCTACTACTTATGCTTTTGGAACTTTTACGAAGAGGATAGAGGAGTTTTTAAGGTGGGATTTTACTGGTAAATAATATCTTCTTAATAAACTAACTTTTTTGTTCCAAATTTTACTAAATAACGAAATATGAAGAAGATACAAATTAAAATTATTGATTAGGATTGAGTATTACCTGATTTGGCATTTGCATCTCAGAATTGCTTGGCCTGATAAAATTGGAAATGACACTTAACGCATCTATAAAATAGACTAACTAATGGTTATTGTGTCCTATTTTATGTGATTCGCACGAATACTAGAAGCCGTCTTTTGGACCCATAAATCGTACATTTTACCACTGGGATGAAGCTTGTCGTCAGCAATTAATTCTGTGTCGTCTTTTGCCATTTGAGAAAAAGGAGTGATGTCGTAGAATTTAATTCCAAGTTGCTTACAAGTTTCTTTGAAATAACTACTATAGGTTTTAATCTCCGCTGCTATCGTTTGTAAGTTTTTTCCTCTCATCATAGGCATTACACTATAATCCGGAATACTGTAGGCAAAAACACCCTTTTCCTTGGTTTTAGAAAGTTGAACCGCTTTTTCTAAGATGAGCTTTACTTCGTTTCTAAACTGTGCTATCTCTATTCCTTGATATTGATTATTTACTCCAATTAACACTGAAACCAAGTCGTATTTGACCTCAATGTATTTCATAGAGTCTAATAGTTGATCTGTTCTCCAGCCGGTGACGGCAATCACAGTTGGAGCATTAAATGAATGCTCATTAGCGTTGAATTCGTCCACTAACAAATAAGGAAATGTCATTTCTGTTTTTACCAGTTCGCCTACGGTATATGAATCACCCAAGGCCAAGTAGCTTTTTAAAGGAGCTATATTCTGTTGAGTTGTTTTATTTCCTGTAGAACAGGAAATAAAGAAAAGGCTCAATAAAGAGATGCAGAAAAACGGCTTTTTCATAATAAAAAATTATCTAACCTTCGAATAAGATAGAGAAAATGAACATCTTCGGTCGAATTTCTTCAATTGGATTAGATAAGTAACTATTGTCCTTAATCAGTGCATCGTCTAGACTATATGACATTTTAATTTCTAGTCCTAACTTAAAAAATGGAAGAAAAAAATCAGTACCAATACCTACTTCAGCAGCATAGGTATTTCGTTTTAACTTAATGATTGGTTCTTCAAGGTCATCATTATTTACGTCTTGGTTAGACGCTAGGTCAATGGAGTATTTCCCTCCAGCAATAAAATAAGCTGCAAAGTTGTTTAGTCGCGCAGACCTGTATTTAAACAAAAGAGGAAAATCCCAATATGTAGATTCTACTTGTTTTAATACAGTTGCTTTTTCACCATTACTCGTGATAAAGTTAAAGTTAATGTTCCGTTGTCCGAACACAAGCGTAGGAATGAAGCGTAAGTTGAAATGCTGACCTAAATGTAGGTCAGAAATAATACCTAAGTTGAATCCACTCTGGTTTACTACATCGATACTTGCCAATGAATCGCCATTCAAGTTGTATGCTTTTCTTTGAAGTGCAAATCCACCTGAGTTAATTCCTAGAGAAAAACCAAAGTGAATCGTTTTGGTATCGAAACGCTGAAGATTCTTCACTTTAGGCGCTTGAGCCATCATGAAGATGCTAATAAATGAAAGAAGAATCGTTAAGGTAGTTTTCATAGAGGCGATAACGGATTTCAATACTAATTATTTCTCAACAACATAAATGGAAGATATTCCAAAAAATAGGGGATAGGTCTTCTTAAACTTGAACCCCACTTTCGTTAGAATTTCTTCAAATATTTTTCCTTCAGGAAAGGCTTCTACTGATTCAGGTAGATAGGTATATGCAGAAGCATCTTTTGAAACTAGCTTGCCAATAGAAGGTAAAATCTTATGAAAGTATAAATTGTATATCTGTTTAATTGGGAATGATTTGGGTTTAGAAAACTCTAATACAACAACTTTTCCCCCTGTTTTAAGTACACGTTTCATTTCAGACAGACCTTTCTCTAGGTTTTCAAAATTTCGAACACCAAAAGCAACAGTAATGGCATCGAAGTAATTATCTTCAAACGGAATATTCTCCGAGTCGCCATACTTTAGTTCAATAATTTGGTCTTGCTTGTTCTTCTTGATTTTGATTCGTCCTTTGTCAAGCATTCCATTGCTGATGTCTATTCCATAAACTTTTTTAGGGTTCAGCGATAAACTCTCAATAGCAAAATCTCCTGTTCCTGTAGCAACATCAAGTAAAATTTTAGGCTTGTTCTCCTTTAATAATTTAACTGCTTTTTTTCTCCAAAGTTTGTCAATGCCTAAGGATAAGAAATGATTTAAGAAGTCGTACCGATGAGAAATGTTATCGAACATTTCTGCAACTTGTTCCTTCTTCGAGCTTCCTTTTTCTTTATATGGAATTATTGTTTCAGCCATAAGTTTATTTTCAGGTACAAAAATAAGCGTGTACCGCCTGTATTGTTCAATTAAGGATGCATTTCTTTTCGATCTTGATATGCTTCATCATCATTGTGAACAAGGGTAAACATTCTATCCCAACGGATTTTACTTAAGAATGACTTGTTTGGATCTAACGACATCCAGATAAAAACAGCTTTTCCTACTACATGATCTTCGGGTACAAATCCCCAAAAACGACTATCTTGAGAATTATGACGATTATCTCCCATCATCCAGTAATAATCCATTTTTACTTCATATTCATTGGTCTCTATTCCATTAATGAAAATTTGATCTCCCTTAACGATCAACTCATTGCTTTCATAAATACGAATTAATCGATCGTAAAGAGCAAGGTTCTCTTTCGTCAACTTTAGTACTTCTCCTTTGTAAGGAATACTTAGAGGGCCAAAGTTATCTTCTGTCCATTCAGAATCAGGAGTATTAGGGAAGATAGGGTTCGCAGAGTTTTCTTGATTGGCATAAGCACCTTTTTCTTTAAGTAATTTCTCTACACTTAATACATTGTTCATTGACCTAACATACTTTAAGGACTCTTTGCTAAGGTGTAGTACAATAGATTTTCCATAACGAGGATTCCAATTAAAATCGGTGATCTCATGATCAATTAAAGTCTGAAAATCAATAGGAGGTTTATTTGGATCAAAAAGTTGTTTACATTCAACTAAATAGCTTGTTTGAATGCCTTCCGCCTGGTAGGCTTCTTTATCATTAATAGAAAGGGTGCCATTTACAATTTCCAATTTATCGCCTGGTAAGGCTACACATCTTTTAATATAGTTTTCTCTTTTATCAACCGGACGAGCACGAATTTCATAGCCTTTAGAAACAATTTTTTCTGCCTTCGCCACCGTCATGTCATCATTAAGATTTGCGTTTGGTCTTAAATACTGTTCTATAAATTTTCGTTGGTATTGCCTTGGCATTCCATTCTTGAAGTAGTTTACTCCTTCTTTTCCAAAAATAGCCTCATACTCTCTTATTAGAGCATAATAAGTTCTTGCTTGTTGTTCTACTGCTACCGTATCTCCTGCAGGGAAATTAAAGACAACCGCTTCATTTCTTTTTACTTCCTGAAACTTAAATAGCCTTTGATAAGGAAGTTGAATTAGTTCCGAATAAGATTTTACATTGTCTGTAAACGGTAAAGTATGATGTGCGAAGGGGAAGAAAATAGGCGTGTTTGGAATTCTAGAACCATAGTTTATTTTACTTACGAAGAGAAAATCGCCTACTAATAAGGACTTTTCCATTGAAGAAGTTGGGATGGTAAACGCTTCTATATAAATTGCGCGAATTAGGGTGGCTGCAATTACTGCAAATGATATGGCATCTGCCCATTCTCTAATCTTTGTTTTCTGGTATTTTTCAACGAATTCATATCCTGCGTATTGAAATTTTCCGCTTAAACCAACATATGCTAAATAAAATGGACTTGCTACAACACTGAGAGCATGTTCCCAAAAGCTAAGAACTTTGAATTGCTTCAGTAGTTCAACAATGATTCCTACCCATACAATAAATCCAAGGAAAGGGACATAATAAACCGCTATCCACCAAATTGGCTTATGTATCATTTTTACGGCAACATAGGTGCTGTAAAAAGGAATCAAAGCTTTCCAGCCTGCTTCACCTGCTTTTTTGAAGAGAAGGTAAAGTCCAAAATGAGAACTGATGAAATAAATTAATAAAATGATAAAAGGAATCTCCATGGTTTAGTTTTTTAGAACATCTTTCATTGTAAAGATGCCTTTTTTATCGTGAATGAATTCTGCAGCTAATACTGCGCCCAAAGCAAAACCTTTGCGGTTTTTTGCTTCGTGTTTAATACTTATTTGGTCAATGTTTGAATCGAATATGATCTCATGCGTTCCTGGAACATTGGGCTCTCGGAAGGATAGAATCTCTAGATCATTATCAGTTTCTTTTGCTTCATTTTTCCAATTGTTATAATGGGCATGTTGTTTAATAATACCGTCAGCTAAGGTAATAGCAGTTCCGCTGGGGCTGTCTAGTTTTTCGATATGATGTGTTTCTTGAATTAGAGCAGAATAATCTTTTCGCTTTGCCATTAAGGCAGCTAAGCGCTCGTTAATTTCGAAGAAAATATTGACACCAATGCTAAAGTTGCTTGCTGTTAGAAGTGTGCCATTGTGTTGTTGACGTAATTGTTCCACCAGATCTAAGTCTTTGTACCAACCTGTTGTACCAACTGCAACTGGAACTTGTGCTTTGAAGCACATTTGAATGTGCTTAGTTGCTAGTTCGGGTACAGTAAATTCAATGGCTACATCCGCTTTTTTTAAAGCATCTACTGTTAAGTCTTGCTTGTTCCTTGAGCTTATTTTTAACACAAGTTCATGTCCTTGCTCTAAGGCAATCTTTTCGATAGCCTTTCCCATTTTTCCATATCCTATTAGGGCAATTTTCATGAGTTCAAAAGTAACTGAGTGGTTAAAAGTATTTGAATTAATTACATATTCGGACTAAAAAGCACGTCTGTGGTTCTTTTTAGTAAATTTTAAGGAAAGTGTCAATGAAGGTATAAGCAATCTATTTTGAGTTGAATATTGAAAACTAGGTTTCAAGCGAGCAGATAAATCATCGCTTACTTCAAAGTAATACAAGTGAGCATCTACCGCTGCATCTAATATATTCAATGCATAAGCAACTCCCGTTAATACGAACAATAAGTCTCTATTTTTTCGATGAAAATCGATGAGAGAGAGTAGATCATCATCGTTTTCATAAATTTTAGCATATTTTGTATCAATTGTAGTGGAATCGCCATCTACACGAGCAACATAAGCAGAATTAAAATCGTTGTAAGAATTTCTTTCTTTAATGGCGAAATAGAGAGGAACACCAATAATTGCAAAGACAACAGGTATTTTCCAATACTTCTTATTGTAGGCTTGTCCTAATCCAGGAACGGCTAGAGAAAGCAATGTTGCCTTAGTCGGGGAATGTATTTGTAGAGTGTCAATAGTCAGCGTATCTGATTTCTGGGCATTTGCAGAGTTGAATAAACAGAAGAAGCTAAGAACAAGTAACAAGCGTTTCATGCTTCGTTATTTTAATTTTATTTTCTTAAGAATCTTACTCAATTCTTCTTCAGAGTCGAAAGGGATTGTAATGCTTCCTTTTTCTTCTTCTTTTCGTTGCAGCCTCACTTCAACTTTAAAGTGATCAGAAAGGTTTGCCCGTAGTTTTTTGTCTACTAGAGAAAGAGGCATTTTCGCTACGTTCCTTTTAGCAGGAGCTTGAGCTTTTTTTGTTTTTGCTAATTCTTCTGTTTTTCTAACAGAAAGAGTCTCGTCTAAGATCTGTTGATAAACTTCTAATTGTGTTTGACTGTCTTCAATATTTACCAAAGCTCTTGCATGCCCCATGCTCAGTTGATTGTTTCGAATACCGTTTTGAATTTCTGCAGGTAATTTTAACAATCTCAAATAATTAGAGATGGTAGATCGTTTTTTTCCAACTCGTTTACTCAACTCTTCTTGCGTGTGTTTACACTCTTCTATTAGTCGCTGGTAAGAGATAGCAACTTCAATGGCATCTAATTCTTCTCGTTGAATATTTTCTACCAAAGCCATTTCAAGCATACTTTGGTCATTGGCGATTCTAACAAAAGCAGGAATCGCATTTAAACCTGCTAATTGAGAGGCTCTAAATCTTCTTTCTCCTGAGATTAGCTGATATTTATCATAGCCTAATTTTCGAACGGTAACCGGCTGAATAATTCCCAATTCTATTATGGATTGGGATAGTTCATTCAAGGCTTCTTCTTCAAACTTTGTACGTGGTTGGAAAGGATTTGCTTCAATTTTACTGATGTCAATTTCAGCAATGGAGCCTGCCGTTTTCGGGATCTCAACATCGCTTGCGTTATACGTGACATCTGTACTATCATTCTCTAATAAAGCGCTTAATCCTCTGCCTAATGCCGGTCTCTTACTCATTTTTAAACGTTAATTACTTTTTCTGATTCCTTCAATTGAGTCATTTCGTTCTTTTGAAGAATCTCTCTTGCTAAATTAAGATAATTGATGGCTCCTTTACAGCTTGCATCATGCATAATAATGGTTTCACCATGGCTTGGCGCTTCACCAAGTCTGGTGTTTCGTTGAATAATTGTATCAAAAACCATTTGCTGGAAGTGTGTTTTTACTTCTTCAACTACTTGATTTGAAAGTCTTAATCGAATATCGTACATGGTTAATAATAGGCCTTCAATATCTAGTTCAGGATTCATTCTAGATTGAACTATTTTTATGGTGTTCAGTAGTTTACCTAAACCTTCTAAGGCAAAGTATTCACATTGAACAGGAATGATAACGGAATCTGAGGCAGTTAAGGCATTCAGTGTTATTAATCCAAGAGAAGGGGAGCAGTCGATAATAATGAAATCGTATTCATCTTTCACCTTATTTAGAGCTACACGCATCATTTTTTCTCTATTGGGAAGATTGATCATTTCTATTTCAGCCCCTACTAAGTCGATGTGTGCAGGTAGTAAATCTAAGTTTGGGGATTTTGTTTCAATGATGATGTCTTTTGGTTCGATCTCATTGACTATACATTCATAAATACTTGTCTTAACATTTTTAGGATCGACTCCAACACCCGAAGTAGCGTTTGCTTGAGGATCGGCATCAACAAGCAATACTTTTCTTTCTAAAACACCTAAAGCTGCTGCTAGATTAATAGATGTAGTTGTTTTTCCAA